>JAADIO010000009.1 GCA_013151235.1 Deltaproteobacteria bacterium
CACACGAACGGAATATCAATGACTTACACCGTTCGCCCTGAGCACGCCTGTCCTGAGCTGGTCGAAGGGTCGAAGGGTCGAACGGACTTTTACGACTTCATCAACATATCAGACTTTTCCGCATATTTCTTGCGGAGATCCCCGTTCTCAGTAGATTCCGTTGTACTTGATCCCCGATAAAGGGGCGGCTCAGTTGCCGGGAAAGGCGCTCCTGTCTTCTTGATCGGGATCTTCTCTTCTGATGTTTTCAACGTGGACTTTTTTCACAGGCTGCTATATAATTTTTTGAAATTATCTACACCCCCATTGCCTTGAGAAAAAAGAGAAAATGCAGAGCCGGGACCAGAAAAGACAACCTTCCCTCCGTTCCTTCCGCCGTTATTGGATTGCCGTTCTCGTGCTGCTGCTTCTGTCCGGGGTGACCCTCCTGGCCCGGGGGCATCTCCGGACCGGGGGAACCCTGACCTTCCCCGTCTCCGATTACGTGGTCCTCTTTGCCCTCGGACTGGTGATCGCCATTTTATCCCTCATCCTTCTCCTGATGGTTTTCCGGAACCTGATTAAATACTATTTCGAAGGGAGGAAGACCAAACCCCGTGCCCGAATCAAGACCAAGCTGATCATCGCCTTCGTCGGGTTCTCGCTGGTCCCGTCCGTCCTCCTCTTCACCACGGCCAGTTTCCTCATTACCTCCAGTATCGACAACTGGTTCAACGCCCGTGTCGACCGTTCCCTCCAGGAATCCCTCGACGTCGCCAAGGTCTATTACAAGAACTCGGAACTCAACGCCCTCTATTACGGGCGGCAGATCAGCCAACGGATTACGGACCAACGGCTCCTCAATGAAGGAGCCCTGGATGCCCTGAAGGAACTGATCAACCGGAAGCAGAAGGAGTACAATCTCGGCGTGGTGGAGGTTTTTTCCGCGACCCACGAGGAACTGGTCAAGGCGATGAACCCCAAAGTCCCTTCCACAACCTTTGTCGGGCCCCGTTCCGAGATTATCGAGATCGGTCTGAAAGGAAAGGAAGTCACCGACAGCGAACCGGCCGGCGAGGGGGACATCATCCGGGGGGTCGTTCCGATCCTCTCCTCCTGGAACCGGAAGGATGTGGTCGGTGTCCTCGTCGTCAATTATTATGTTCAAAAGAGCCTGACGGCCAAGATGATGAACATCACCCAGGCCTTCAACGAGTACCGGGATCAGGCGATGCTGAAAAACCCGATCAAGGGGATCTACGTCATGTTTCTCCTCCTGGTCACTCTGGTGATCGTCTTTTCCGCAACCTGGGTGGGGCTCTACCAGGCCCGGAAGATCACCATCCCGATCCAGGGATTAACCGAGGCGACGCACCGGATTGCCGAGGGAGATCTCGATTTCGTCATCGACGTGGAGTCGAAGGATGAAGTGGGAAGTTTGGTCGATTCCTTCAACCAGATGATGAACGATCTGAAGAGCAGCAAAGAGAATCTGGAACGGACCAACGTGGAACTCAAGGTCTCCAATGAGGAACTCGACCGGCGGCGGAGTTACATCGAAACGATCCTCCGCAACATCGATACCGGCGTGATTTCTCTCGACTGGGAAGGAAAGGTGACCACCATCAATCCGGCGGCGGAGCGGATGCTGGCCATCCCCATGGTCCAGGCCCGGGGCAAGGATTACCGCGGGGTGTTTCATTATCCCCAGTTGCTGGAGAGTATCCGGGTGGTGACGACAGGTCACAAAAAGAATTTTCGCCGGGAGTTCCAGCTCCCGACACCGACCCGGACCCTCTTTCTGAAGACCCAGGTGACGGTCCTGGAAGACGATCGGGGAAACTATCTGGGGGCGGTCGTGGTCCTCGACGATTTTTCCGAGCTGGTCCGTGCCCAGAAGGTGGCGGCCTGGCGGGAGGTGGCCCGGAGGATCGCTCATGAGATCAAGAATCCCCTGACCCCGATCCAGCTTTCGGCGCAGCGTCTGCGGCGCAAGCAGGAGAAGAAGTCCGACGATCTCGATGAGGTCCTGCAGGAGTGCACCGCAACGATCATCCGTGAAGTGGATGGGTTAAAACGGCTGGTCAACGAGTTTTCCCAGTTTGCCAAGATGCCCGATGCCCGCCCCACCCCGAACAATCTGCATGAAATCGTTTCCGAGGTCTGTGCCCTCTATGAAGGACACCGGGGGATCGAGCTGGTCCGGGAACTGGACGAGAGTCTTCCCGTGATCCATGTGGATCGGGAACAGCTGCGGCGGGTCCTGATCAACCTGTTGGAGAATGCCGTGGAGGCCATGGACGGCGAGGGGAGGATCCGGATTACGACCCGTTACAATCCGGACCTGCAGATGGCCACCCTCGAGGTCTGTGATGAAGGGATCGGGATTCCTCCGGAAGACAAGGGAAAACTCTTTCTCCCCTATTTCTCCCGGAAGAAATCGGGGACCGGTCTTGGGTTGGCCATCGTTGACCGGATCATCAAGGACCACGGCGGTTACATCCGGGTCAAGGACAATACGCCCCGGGGGACCCGCTTTATCATTGAACTTCCCACGGCGGCGTAGCGAAAGAAAAAAGAGTACGGAAGGAAAATTGCCATGTCGAAAGCACGAATCCTCCTTGTGGATGATGAAATGAGCATTCTGAAGACCTTGACCGATATTCTCGAGGATGAAGGGTTCACCGTGGAGAAGGCTTCCTCCGGCGAAGAGGCCTTGCGGATTTTTCCTGAAGTGGCTCCCGATGTAACCCTTCTCGATGTCTGGCTCCCCGGCATGGACGGGATTGAAGTTTTGAAAAAGATCCGGGAACAGGCGCCCGAGGCACTGGTGATCATGATGTCCGGGCACGGGACGATCGAAACAGCCGTCCGCGCGACGAAGTACGGGGCCTACGATTTTTCCGAAAAGCCCCTTTCCGCCGACAAGCTGATCATTATCATTGAGAATGCCCTTGAAAAGAAGCGGCTGGCCGAGGAGAACCGGAGACTTCGCCGACGTTTTGTCGCGGACTACGAAATCATCGGGGAGTCGGCGGTTATTCGGGAACTCAAGACCCAAATCGAGATCGCCGGTCCGAGCAAGGGCCGGGTGCTGATCTTCGGAGAGAACGGGACCGGCAAGGAACTGATCGCCCGACAGATTCATCTCCACAGCGGACGTTCCGCAAAACCTTTTATCGAAGTCAACTGTGCCGCCATTCCACAGGATCTTATTGAATCGGAACTCTTCGGCCATGAGAAGGGCTCCTTTACCGGTGCCGTGACCCGCCGAAAGGGAAAGTTTGAACAGGCCGACGGCGGCACCCTCTTTTTGGACGAGATCGGAGATATGAGTCTTTCCACCCAGGCTAAGGTGTTGCGGGTCCTCCAGGAACAGACCGTTCAGCGTGTCGGTGGATCGGAGGCCTTTGACGTTGACGTTCGGGTGATTGCGGCGACCAACCGTGACCTGGAAAAGGAAATCCGGGAAGAACGATTCAGGGAGGACCTTTTCTACCGGTTGAATGTTATCCCCTTTCGCGCCCCTCCCCTCCGGGAACGGCGGGAGGATATCCCCCTCCTGGTCCGTCATTTCGTGGAAGAGTACGCCCGGGTAAACGGCGTCAAGCAGAAGTCCTTCCTTGAGGAAGGGATGGAACTCCTCCGGGAATACCACTGGCCGGGAAATGTACGGGAACTGAAGAATATCGTGGAACGGATCATGATCATGGTCCGTAAGGAGACCATCGGGGCGGACGAGATTCCGGCGGGAATCCGTGTGGATGTCGGGCAAGCGGAAGATTCGGGCTACGCGGGAAGCCTCCGGGAGGCCCGCCTTGCTTTCGAAGGGGAGTATATCCGCCGTAAGTTGATCGAAAACGACTGGAATGTCTCAAAAACGGCCAAGGTTCTCCAGATTGAGCGGAGCAATCTCCACCGGAAGATCAAGAGCCTGGGGCTGGAGGAGGACAAATAAGACGGATCGACCGTTTCGATCCATGGATGTTCAGGAGTTGAGGGTCTTTTCCGCGACGGGGACCTCTGCCGTCAATTCCTCGATCAGGTCTTTCACATGAACCAGTTCCTTCACGCGCCAGCCGTTGCTGCCGGAGAAGAAGAGCCCCGTTTTCTGATCTCCCCGGACGGCATCGCTCAATCGGTCGGCAATGCAATAGCCCACCTTCCGGGATTTCTCCCCATGATTGCAGGGGACGATACAGTTTGAAATACACTCGATCTTCGGAGCGGTCCCTTCTTCGATGGTCTTTTGCAGGTGTGAGATTACTCCCCGGGCCGGATAGCCGACGGGGGATTTCATCAATGCAATATCTTCTTTCCCGGCATTGAGGACGACCTGCTTGAATCCGGGGGAGGCATCACACTCGTAGGTTCCAATGAACCGTGTAGCCATCTGGACGCCGGCGGCACCCATCCTGAGAAAACTTTCGATATCGGCCCGGTCCCAGATCCCTCCGGCGGCGATCACCGGGATCTCCCCCCATTTGGCGGCTTCTTCCAGGACTTCCGGCAGGATCTTTTCCAGTGCGTATTGGGGGTCCCGGCACTGTTCCAGGGTGTACCCCTGGTGTCCGCCCGATTTCGGTCCTTCCATGACCACGGCATCGGGAAGACGGTTGTAACGATGCTTCCAGCTTTTGCAGATAATCTTCAGCACCCGGGCCGATGAGACGATCGGCACCAGGGCGATTTCGGGATTTTCCGCATACTCGGGGAGTCTCAGCGGAATCCCGGCCCCGGTGATGATCAGGTCGGCCCCGGCATCGACGGCATCCTTCACGACCCGGCCGTATTCGGTGATGCAATGGAGGATATTGACTCCCACCGCTCCGTTCCCTCCGGCGATTTCCTTGGCACTCTTCACGATTCTAATCAAGGATTCCCGATGGTGCAGGTTGGCTGGTTTGAGGGGCCTTCCTTTCAGCGTCTCGACGAAATCGGGATATCGGTAACCGGTACAGACCCCGGAGATAATGCCGATACAGCCGTTCTTTGCGACGTTTCCGGCGAGATTGTCCCAGGAGATACCGACTCCCATCCCTCCCTGGATAATCGGATAGGGAACCTCGATATTTTTGATCTTCAACGGTGGGAGTTTCAATCAGTCTCCACTTTCGGGTAGGGTTGCCTCAAAGGTGAGCTATTAAATGAAGTCGAAAAGGGCCATGAATATGGTCATTTTTCAGATAGCGGGAAATGCCGGAGAAAAAGATGTTCCATCGGTTCTCCGATCCTCATTCCTTCAGACCTTTTGAAAACAAATAATGCTCTTACCATACAATAATTCAGGGAAACTATACCATAATTATCCCGGTTTTCCAAAGGAAAAATGCCGGGTCTTTCCATTGGCGATTCATCCGGATTGGGCTATAATCCGCTTATGAGGACGGCCGGCTGTCGGCGGGGATCGAAATTATACAACGGCCCATCTGTTTTTACCTGGGGGAAGAAAGGAGAGGCACTTGATAACGGACAAACCACGTAACCCGTTTCCCACGGTGGATCTTATTATTGAGCTGGAAGAAAAGGGGATCGTCCTGATTCAACGGAAGAATCCCCCCCACGGCTGGGCCCTGCCGGGGGGCTTTGTCGATTACGGGGAGTCGCTGGAGACGGCGGCGGTCCGCGAAGCAAAAGAGGAGACCGGACTCGATGTGACCCTGATCCGGCAGTTTCACTCCTACTCCGATCCGGCCCGGGATCCCCGGCAGCATAATATTTCCACCGTATTTATTGCGAAAGCTGAAGGGACCCCGAAAGCGGCCGATGATGCGAAGGAAACGGGGACCTTTACGAGGAAGACCCTGCCGGGAAAACTGGCTTTTGATCATGGACGGATATTGGAGGACTACTTTACGGGGCGCTACTGAGTAAACTCCAACAAGCACTTCAAAAGAAATTTACCACGGAACACACGGAGAAAAATAAATCATAGGAAGAACAAAATCAAAGGCGAAAAGCAATCACCGCAGAGTCGCGGAGGTCGCAGAGAAAAGCAAAACATGAAAAAGGCATTTTATGCATCTTTATTTTTCGTTGTTCAGGGACCGGATATAGTTGATTACGTTCCATCGGTCCTCTTCGGAGGTCGTTGTTTTCCAGGCAGGCATGGCGCCCCGTCCTCTGGAGATCTTGTAGAAGATATCTCCATCCGGATGCATGCGGACCATCCAGCCGGTCAGGTCCGCCGGTTTGGGGTTGAGGCTGTCGGCCAGGGCGCCTGTTCCCTTTGCGTCCTTCCCGTGACAGATGATGCACCGTTGTTCGAAGATCGTTTTTCCCTTTGCGATGGAGTTCTTTGTTGCCTTCACGGGGTTGATCTTTTCCGCCGCTTCGGCCGGGGCCATCCAGTGGGACTCTCCCATCATGTGGTGATCTTCCTGTCCTTCACTTTTGTTTCCTTCCATTTCCATCTCATGGTGTTCCTCCTGATCCGTTTTATTTTCTTCGTGTTTCATCTTCATGCCGTGATGGGAGTCTTCCTTTGTTTTTTTGATGTATTTTGCAGGATCCTGTTCAAAGGCCTTCCGGTCGGCATCGCCGCAGAAGTAGTAGGTCTTCCCTTCGTATTCCATCTTGCCCCCGGCCGCCGTTTCGGGGTTAATCTTCATCCCGCAGACCGGGTCTGTCACGGTCTTGCCCATTGTTTTCTCCATCATCCCTTTCATGTTGTGTCCCTTCATTCCCTGCATCCCCCCTTCTTCCGCGGGGAGGAGGGTGCAAAAAGAGAGGGCCATAAGAATGGATAGGATTCCGGATAAGATCAGACTCTGCTTTTTCATTTTTGCCTCCTTGTTTGGTTTTCCTGTTCTCAATTTTTAATTTTCAATCCCTAATTCCCGATTTTCGGTTCCGGGCCCCGAGTTCCCTGTCCCCGCCAGATGGCATAGATGGCGGGAATGACGATGAGGGTCAGGACCGTGGAGGTGACCATCCCGCCGATCATGGGGGCGGCGATTCGCCGCATGGTGTCGGCTCCGGCTCCATGCCCCCAGAAGAGCGGGAAGAGTCCGGCCATGATCGCCATGACCGTCATCATCTTGGGACGGACCCGCTCCACGGCGCCGCTCATGACGGCGCTGTAGAGGTCGGTGAGGGAGAGGGGGCCGCCTTTTTCATGCAATTTTTCCTCATAGGCCTGATCGAGGTAGATCAGCATGACCACCCCCGTCTCCGCCGCCACACCGGCCAGGGCGATAAAGCCGACCCCGACGGCAATACTCATATTATAGTGCAGCAAATGGAGGAACCAGACCCCCCCGACGATGGCGAAGGGGAGAGAGAGCATGACGATCAGACTCTCCGGCACGTTCCGGAAGTTCAGGTAGAGCAGAAGGAAGATGATCAGAAGCGTCACGGGGATCACAACCTTGAGGCGCTGATTGGCGCGTTCCATGTATTCGTACTGGCCCGACCAGACGATGCTGTATCCGGGCGGCAGTGAGACCTCTTCACGAATGACCTTCTGCGCGTTTTTTACATAGGTTGCCACGTCACTGCTCTTTAAGTCCACATAAATCCAGGCCGTGCGCCGGGAGTTTTCGCTTTTGATCGAAGGCGGTCCCTGGTGAATCGAGATATCCGCCAACTGGGTGATGGGGACCTGTGCCCCTTGGGGGGTGGGGACCAGTATCCTTCTCAGTTGCTGCAGGGAGTTCCGGAATCCTCTGCCGTAACGGAGGTTGACGGGATAGCGTTCCAGCCCTTCCACTGTCTCCGTGATGTTCATCCCACCCACGGCGGACTGGATCACATCCTCGACATCTCCTACGGTTAACCCGTAACGGGCCGCCTCCTTCCTCCGGATCTTATAGTCGAAGTAGTAACCGCCTACGACACGTTCCGAGTAGGCCGAGAGGGTCCCCGGCAGTTTGCGGACGATTGCCTCGATCTTCTTTCCCAGGTCGGAGAGAACCGAGAGATCATCACCCATGATCTTGATCCCCACGGGGGTCTTGATTCCGGTGGAGAGCATGTCGATCCGGGTTTTGATCGGCATGGTCCAGGCATTGGTGACACCGGGGAACCGGATCGCCTGGTTGAGCTTGTGAATCAGTTCCTTGACCGTGATCGTCCGTTCCTCGGGCCAGATCTTGGCAAGCGGTTTCTTGAGGAAACCGGGCCAGGATGAAAACCACCGTTTTACCGGGATCTTCCGCCACTGGTCTTCCGGCTTCAGCATGATCGTGGTCTCCAGCATGGACAGCGGTGCCGGGTCGGTTGCGGTATCGGCCCGGCCGATCTTCCCGAAGACATGATGGACCTCGGGAAAGGTTTTAATGATCTTGTCGGTCTGTTGCAACAGTTCCTTGGCCTTGGTAATTGAGATCCCCGGCAGGGTCGTCGGCATGTAGAGGAGGTCCCCTTCGTAAAGGGGAGGCATGAACTCCCCGCCGATCTTCTCGAGCGGAAAGAGGGTATCGACCTTTTCCAGAACGGACTTCAGGAAAGGATTGTGCACCTTCTGCACCACGAGCCGGTTGAAAGGGAGCAGTGTCAGGATACAGAGAAGGGCGAGGAGAATCGTCGTCTTCCGGTACTTTAAAACCTTTGTGATGATCGGCCGATAGATCCAGATCAGAAAACGGTTCACCGGGTTTTTCTCTTCTTTTGCGACCTTTTGGGGCCAGAGGACGATAAAGATGATCGCGGCCGTGATCCCCGCGATGGGAAGGCTGAAGGCAGCGAGACCGCCCGTAAAAAGTTTCAGAACTCCCCACAGGAACAGGAAGGAGAGACCTCCTGCAAGGAGCGAAACGACCCGCTGTTTTCGTGTCGTCCAGTGGGACGGCAGGAGAGTCGTCCGGACAAAGTACCCCATCATCACCGGAACCAGGGTCACGGAGAGAAGAGCGGCCGCCGCCATGGAGTAGGTCTTGGTGAAGGCGAGCGGTTTGAAAAGTCTTCCCTCCTGGGCCTGGAGGGTAAAAATCGGGAGGAAGGAGAGGGTAATGATCAAAAGAGAGAAGAAAAGGGCCGGCCCCACCTGTTTCGATGCGTCGAGGATAATCTCCCAGTGATCTTTCTTCCCTTCGTCCCGTTCCAGGTGCTTGTGGGCGTTTTCGATCATGACGATGGCCGCATCGATCATCGCCCCGATGGCGATTGCGATTCCTCCCAGAGACATGATATTGGCATTCAGTCCTTGTCGGGACATGACGATGAAGGCCATCAGGATTCCGACCGGGAGCGTAAAGATTGCAACGAAGGCGGAACGGAAATGGAGGAGAAAAATAATACAGACCAGGGCCACGACGATCGATTCCTCCACCAGTTTTTCCTTGAGAGTATCGACCGCCCGCTGGATCAGGCCGGAGCGATCATAAACCGGGACGATTTCCACGCCTTTGGGAAGTCCTGCCTTCAACTCGGCCAGTTTCTTTTTTACGCGGTTGATTGTGGCCAAGGCGTTCTCGCCGTACCGCATGATGACGACCCCGCCGGCTGTTTCCCCCTCTCCGTTCAGTTCGGCGATTCCCCGTCTCAGTTCCGGGCCGAGGTGTACGTCCGCGATATTCCGGATCAGGACGGGGGTCCCGTTCTTGTCCGCGCCGACGGGGATGTTTTTGACATCCTCAATGGAATGTATATAACCCAGCCCGCGGACCATGTATTCGGTTTCGGCCATCTCGATCAACCGTCCCCCCACATCATTATTGGAGCGCTGTATGGCCTTTTTCACCTTGGAGAGGGGAATATTGTAGGCCAGGAGTTTGTTCGGGTCGACCTCCACCTGATACTGTTTGACATACCCCCCGATGGAGGCGACCTCGGAGACACCGGGTACGGCGGCCAACTGATACCGGAGATACCAGTCCTGGATGCTGCGAAGTTTGGCCAAGTCATTCCGGCCTGTCTTGTCAACCAGGGCATATTCGTAGACCCACCCCACGCCGGTGGCATCGGGGCCGAGAGAGGGGGTGACCCCCGGCGGAAGTCTCTTGGCCGCATAATTCAGGTATTCCAGCACGCGGCTTCTGGCCCAGTAGAGGTCGGTCCCGTCTTCGAAAATAATATAGACAAAGGAGAAGCCGAAGAAGGAGTATCCCCGCACCACCTTTGCGTAGGGCACGGCAAGCATGGCCGTGGTCAGGGGATAGGTAACCTGATCCTCAACGACCTGCGGCGCCTGGCCGGGATATTTTGTAAAGACGATGACCTGGACATCCGAAAGATCCGGGATCGCGTCGAGGGGGATCTTCGTCATCGTATAGGCACCCCAGAACAGGATAAAGGCTGTTCCGAGGATCACCAGAAAACGATTTTTAATGGAAAGTTCAATGATTTTTTCAAGCATATTTTATCCTTGTTCTTCATGTCCTTCATGGTGAATAAGATTCTCTAATAAGAAATTTCGTTGCCGCAGTTCAGCATCTTCTTTCCCAGGTACGGGTTCTCCGCCGTTGTTCCTTTCTGCAACCACGGTTCCTTGACCATGGGACAGTAGAAGATGGAGAGTCCCAGCGCCCTGGCGCCCTTCGGGTCCCGGTCCTTGACATAATCGGCCAAGGCTTGGCTGATCGTCTTGAACCCCTTCCGGACGGTCTTGATATTTCCGGATAACAATTCGGGCGCAGAGACGGTCAGTGCCCTCGTGGTCCCGGCCAGGCTCCGGTCCTTGTCCGCGACCTTTATCTTCTCAGCGAGTGTTGCCATCTCCACGACCGAAGGTTTGATCCCTTCCAGGGTGTCGGACTTGAGTTTTCGCTGAATGACCAGGTAATCCTCCAGGATCCGCTCCATGGAGGTCCGGATCGTCTCCGGCAGAGGCGGGGCCGTCTTCATGCCCTTCATATTCTTCATCTCTTTCATTGCTGTTTTCTTTGCCGGAACTTTCTTTGCTTCCAACATCTTGTTGATCGCCTCTTTGAGATTGCTTTCGGAGTCGATCAGGAACTGTGCCGAGGTTACGACCCGTTCCCCTTCGGTCAGGCCGGAAAGAATCTGGTAATACCCTTCGCCCTCGGCGCCGAGCTTGACATCGCGGGGGAGAAACTTCCCTTCGCCCCGGCTGAGAATAACAATGTTTTTCTCACCGGAACGAAGAATGGCTTCCTCCGGGATCACGAGCGTGGATTTCGATACCCTCGAACGGATCGAGACATTGGCATACATGTCCGGTTTCAGTTTCCAGTCCGGATTCCTGAATTCCATCCGGACCTTGACGGTTCGTGTCTTTTTGTCGAGAAAGGGGTAGATGTACGAGATCTTCCCCCGGTACGCTCTTCCCGGAAGGTAGGAAAGAGTCATTTTTACATCCTGCCCCAAACGCAGCCAGGGAAGCTCATACTCATAGATGTCGGCATAGACCCAGACATCGGAGATGTCGGCGATCGTATAAAGATTCATCCCCGGTTTGACGTACATCCCCTCCTGTACCTTTTTATCAATGACCACGCCGCGGGTAGGGGAATGGAGAACAAGGTCCTTCCTGATCTCGTTGCTCTTTTCGATCTGATCGATCTGCCGGGAGGTGATGTCGAAAAGTTCCAGCCGTTTCCGGGTGGAGGAGAGCAGGGTATCCGCTCCTTCCGAAACGGTGGAAAAGGGGCTTGCACCGAGGGACTTTTTGTATTTCAATGCGAGCAGGTATTCCTGCTGGGTGGAGACCAACTCCGGGCTGTAGATGGAAAGAAGGGCGGTGCCCTTGTCGACATCCTGCCCGAGAAAATCGACGTAGAGTTTTTCTACCCACCCTTCCATTTTGGTATGAATATGTTCCACACGCCTTTCATCGTAGCCGACACGGCCCACGGTCCGGATAGTCCGGGAGAGCGCCCTTCGTTCGACCGGAGCGGTCCGGACACCGATGTCCTGCACGGTGACCGGATCGATTCTGATCGTACCCGGCTCGCTCTTGTCTTCCTCTCCTTCATAGACCGGGATCAGGTCCATTCCCATGGGAGACTTGCCCGGTTTGTCCCGGATATAAGTCGGGTCCATCGGGGCCTGCCAGTACTTGACCTTTCTGGCCTTCCGCCCTCCGTTTGCGGAACTCTTTCCCATGGCGGGGGATTTCTCCGGATGGGAAGTGCGCCCGAATTGGTAGCCGGTATAAAGCGTCGCTGCCAGGAGAATCAATATTAAGATCGGTTTTCGGATGTTCATAATTTCCCCTCATGTTTGTTCATCGCGTTTCCAGGCATTGCGAAAAAGGACCGTTTCCCGTTAAAAGAGTCTTTCATCAACAATCGCCTCCATCTTGGCCAATTGCTTCTCGTAGTCGGTCAAAGTGCGGGCATAGGCCAATTCGAATTTCAACAGGGTAAGCTGGTTGTCAACGAGGGTCAGAAAATCAACCTTGTTGACCTGGTACCCTGAAATAGCGGAGTCCAGGGACTGCCGGGCCTGGGGCAGAAACCCTTTTTTGTAAAGCCGGATCAGGTTTTTCTCCTTTGCGATCTCGGCAAACGTATCTTGAATCGCAAAGAGAACCCGGTTCTTCACTTCGTTATAGGTCGACTCCCTCCGGGCCAGTTCCGCCTGGGATTCGATCACCCCCTGGCGCTGTTTCCTTTTGGCATAGAGCGGAATGTTAACGGTGACAAAGGCGCTGAACCAGTCATTGCCGGGAAAGTTGGCCCCCTCTTCCCGCTGCTTGTAGGTGACGGCGAAGTTGAAGTCGGGCAGGATGGCCTTTTCGGCAAAGTGAAGGTCCGCCTCGCTCCCTTCAATCAGTTTCTGCGCCGCCTGCAGAGGCAGACTCTTTTTGAGGGCCTTTGTTTCCAGTTCCTTCAGGGTGAAAGGAAAAGGCGTGGCGGGCCGCTCCTCCGGATCCGCCAGCGGTGTCTCCGGCGCCCGGTTGAGGAGTGTATTGATCCGGGCCTTTGCCGTCTCTTTCTTTTGATGAAGGACAATCAGTTCATTGATAATCCCGGAGAGTTCCACCTGGGCCTTCAGCACATCCTGCTGCAGACCCTTCCCGACGGAATACTTGGTTGCGGCCACGTCGGCCAGGCCGGAGAGAAGGTCTCGGTTTCGTTTGTTGATCCGGATGGACTCATTGATAAAGAGGAGATCGAAATAGGCGTCCTTGACCCGCCGGATGATCTCCGTGACCCGGTCCCGGTAGAGGGCATCCATGGAGTCGGCCCGGAGAGATGCCGCCTTTTCCTTCAGGGCCAGTTTGCCCGGAAAGGGAAACTTTTGGGAGAGGCCGATCACTTTTGACGTCGGCAGAAAGGCGTCGAACGAGGGATTGGAAACCGGGACGTTATCGACGCCGATGGTCAGCATGGGATCGGGAAGGGCGCCCGCCTGCGGGGTCGCCGCCCGGAAGGATTCTACCCGGTTTTTGAGGGTACGGATCTCGGGATTTGCCTTGACGGCCTCATCGATCAGTACCTTCAGTGTGAGTCTCTCCTGTCCGTATGAGACCGCCGGGAACACCCCGGTTAGAAAGATTCCCCATATGGAAATTGCAAGCAGTAAACCCTGTGCCATTCTGCGCTCCTTTCTTAAGTGCAGCATGGATAAAAAATGTCTGGAATTTCAAACAGTTTGAAGTTCTTTCCGAAGATATCCCAGAAGAGGGACCCTGTCAATTCTCCGGAGCAGTTCTCCCCGGGAATCCCGGGAGAGGACAAACCGGTCCTGCTGGGAGAAAAAAGGTTCGGGATGGTGTACTCGGCATCAGCCTTCATGTTTGCCTCGTTTTTGAGATTAAAGTCCTGTGGAATCGAGATAAAAAGGAGCTTTCCGATTTTGCACGGGAAAGATCCCTCTCTACTTCGTCCGTGAAATCAGGTGGATCTGGTAGAAAATCCGGCTTTGAATTCGGCTTCCCTCTTTCGGGGTCGTCTTGATCAGGATCGTCCCCACGGATCGGTCCGAGGGGATAAAACGGGCAAGCACATTCTCGAACCAGCCGTGGCTTTCATTGAAGATCCAGAACTTCCAGATCCCCGGATGGAGCCGGGTGACCGGGAGGTTCGGCCCCATGGCAATCCAGGGAGTTTCTCCGGATTGATCGCAGCGGCCATCTGCATAGGCGAGAAGGAAGGAATCGCTTCCGACCCGGGATTCGTATTCGAGGTTTCCTTCCATCCCTTCGGGGATCACGAGGGTCGCGACCGATCTTCCTACCATTCCGGTTGTCTGAAATCGGATGAAATTTTCCGCCGAAGGAACAGGTTTCTTATGTATGGTTTCAGAATTCATGTCTCACTCCTTAAAAAACATTTGCCGGGTTGGATTGCGGCACGGGACGGGTCGTCGTAGGCCTGGCCTTAAGAGGCAGGAGGTGTCCCCATACCTGTAGACAGACCGTTCTTTCAGCGGAACTGAAGAATCCGGACGGCTCGACCTGTAAGGAGTGATTCAGATCAGAAAGGCGCTGTTGAGCAGGAAAACGGAACGTGTCCCTTGTGGAAAAAGTAAGGACCTGTAAAGGAATGACGGATTACCGGAAGCGGGGTAGACTGCTCCTTCCACCACCGAAAGGGTGCTGAAAAAAGAACCCTGATTTCCATCGGGATGAAAAACCGGGGAAGAGATCCCTTGTGAAAGAATCAGGCTGCAGTTACAGAGAGGGCATTGAACCGCATGGGAATGCGAAGAGGAAGTCCCTTTCTGCGAAGTGTCCGGATTGCACCTTTGATCTGCCGCTGAACTTTGGCAACCCTCGACCGCCCCGGCCTGCTGTTCCATGCCTGAGGAATGATTCCCCGGCAGACAGGAGCAGAATGCGGGAGTGGTCTGGAGAAGCAACAAGAATACCGCGAGAAAGGATATCCTGAAGCTCCACTGTGACCTGCGCTGTCTCTGTAAACTTTCCATATCAATTACATATGATAACTGTACAATAATCGAAAGTCAAGTTCCCCGAAAGAAATGTTTTTCACGCACTATCCGGACTGCGGGCACTATTGCTTTACAGAGAGATCGAACCCTTTGCTTCCGCCGTGAGTTCAATCAGGCTCATCGCCCCCGCCGCCCGGACGCCCGGTAGAAGATCCGCTTCCGTGATCTTCTTGTTCGCCATGGTCTGGGTGCAACACTGAATCTCGACGCCCAGGTCGAGGGCTTCCTCGATCCGTTGGGTGAGGGTTGGGACCCCCGGTAGGGGGGTCTCCTCTTTTTCAATGGCTCCTTGAACCATGAGTTCTACCCCTGCCTGAATACAGTAGAGGACCGTCCGGTAATCGGCGGCGGCGGCGAGGCTTGCGAACATGAAGGCCGAGCGGGCCCGGGCGATATTATCAAAGCCGGAGGCCAGGAGCACGACATAGAGGTCGGCCATACTCTTGCTCCCGGCATGATCGGTGGACCGTTCTTTTTCCTCGTTGATCATTGCACCTCCAGTTTTGTCTCGATCGCCACCGGTCGACTCAGGGTGACCCCGACGGGAGAGGTTTTAATCACATGTTCATGGAGATCCTGCAGCGCCTGTGCATCTGCTTTCCCTTTGATCTTGACGGTTGCCTTGATATTCTTGTAGCCCGGAAGTTTGTCCATGTTCAGTTCTTCCGGAGGCTCCAGGCCGAGGAAACCCGGCAGATCGATCTCCCCTTCCAGGTCGATATTGATGTCTTCCAGTTCGATTCCCCGGGCCGCGGCGTTCATGGCATAGCCGATGGTCAGGCAGGCGCCGTAGGCCTGAAGGACCATCTCGACCGGGTTGGCCGCCGTGTCGGTTCCGCAGAGCATCTCCGGTTCGTCGGCCAGGAGGGTGAAGTCTCGAGAGCAGGTCCAGACCTTGAATCCTCCTTTCCATTTTGTGTTGGCCTTCCAGACGGTCTTGCCAGCGGTCCAATTCTGTTTGACCCCTTCTACGGTTGCTCCCAATTTTTCCAGTTCAAGTCCATTGAGCATCGTCATGATGATACCTCCTTTTCGGTTGTAAGGATGAATGAAACATAAATTAACGAGAATAGATTCTGCAAGTCTTGTACCAACACTTTCGCAAGATCAGTCCGATTGTTGTCCGGGAAATGTCCAGACCGAAGAGTATCTATAAATATCGAAAGATAACCGGTTGATTTATAGAGTCATTATTGTGTTGGGATTTTCCGGAGAGAAGAGCTTCCTTGAGAATACTTTGTGCAAAGAGAAGATCTGTTTTGTCTTTGAAAGAGGGAGGATGAGATATTTTAGTGCAAATGTTGCAAATTGCAATGTTTTGCGGGGTTCTGTTGGGGTGGAACGCCGCGACCGGTTCCCTCTGCCCATGTAAGATGATGGCGACGGATTGCAAGTTGCAATCATTGATGTTTCTTCAGCTTTCTCCAAAGGGTCGAAGTGTCGATCTTTAAAAGTTTCGCTGCCTTCTTTTTGTTTCCCTGCGTCATGTTCAGTACCTTCAGGATATGGGTCTTTTCCATCGCATCGAGGGACCAGTTTCCCTCCGGAAGATTCTTCTGAAGGGTGAGAGCGGTCGGGAGGTCTTCCGGCTCAATCGTATCGCCTTCCGTGACGGCGATGGCCCGTTCAATGGCGTTCTCCAGTTCCCGCACGTTCCCGGGCCAGGGGTGACGTAGAAGGAGTTCCATGGTCTCTCCGGAGACCCGCCGGATATTTTTCCCCGTTCTTTTTGCAAAGCGTTCCAGAAAATACCGGGCGAGGAGCGGAATATCTTCCCCTCTTTCCCGAAGAGGCGGAAGTGCAATCCGAATGACATTCAACCGGTAGAAGAGATCTTCCCGGAATGTCTTCGATTCCACCGCTTCGGACAGGTCCTTATTGGTCGCGGCGATGATCCGGACATCGACGGTGACGGGGGTTGTGCTACCGACCTTGAAGAAGGTCCCGTCCTGGAGGACTCGTAGAAGTTTGGCCTGCAGGGCGGGGCTCATCGCCTCCACTTCATCCAGGAACAAAGATCCGCCGTGGGCCTCTTCAAATAATCCTTTCCGTTTTGATGTGGCACCGGTGAAGGCCCCCCGGGTATGTCCGAAGAACTCCGATTCGAGAAGGGATTCGGGAAAGGCGGCACAGTTGACGGAAATGAAGGGCTTCTCCCTGCGGAAACTGTTGTAGTGGATCGCCCGGGCGATCAGTTCCTTGCCGGTCCCGCTCTCCCCGGAAATGAGGATGCTCGACGGCATGTCGGTGATCTTTCGAACCAGTTTGAGGACCTCTTCCATCCGGTCACTGCAGGAGATAATCCCCCGGAAATTGTAGTAGCGCCGCTGCAGGTCCGCCTTGTTCCGGACCTTTTCGAAAATCTGTGCATTCTCGATGGCCAGGCTCAACGGAACCGTGGCGGCCCGGAGGATGCTGAGCAGATCCGGGTCGGGGGTGTAAGGGGTATGGGTAATGACGCAGAGGACGCCGACGACCTTTCCCTTGGCAGCCAGGGGGAGCCCGGCATAGAATTCCATTTCTTCCCGTCGGATCGCATCCCGGGTAAAGCGGGGATCCTCCGATGCATGGGAATCGATGATGACCTCCTGATTGCATTCGGCGATTTTGCCGCACATGCACTCCCCGATCTTGACCTTCTTTTCGGAGAGGTCCCTGACTGCGGAATCGCTGAGATTCCGGAAGGAGACGGGGACCATCTCCATGGTGGAATCATTGATGACGTAGATCACGCCGGAATCGACCCCCATGAAATCGATGATCCGGGAGAGTGCCTCATCGAGGATCGGTTTGAGTTCCAGGGTCTGCCCAACGGTGAGGGCGATCTCATAGAGGACGGACAGGCTTCGGTACTGTCGTTCCAGGTCATTGACCGATGCGGGAAGAGATGGAGTTTCATGATGCATGGATTCCGCTCCTACAGAATGGTTCCTGCCATTGGGCCGCAACTCTTGCTATCATACCGAACAAAAAAAGAGAAGGCAAATGGTGTTCCACACCCCGCTGACGGTTTTGCACCCCTTGTGGTATAGTAAAACAAATTGAACAGGGAGGCGCTGAGACCATGTGGAACTATTCGCAAAAGATGATGGATCATTTCCTGAATCCCCGCAACGCCGGGGAGATTGAGAACGCCGATGCCGTGGCGGAAGTGGGGAACATCACCTGCGGCGATGCCCTCCGGCTGACCCTGAAGGTCGACGAAGACGAGCGGATCGTCGATGCGAAATTCCAGACCTTCGGGTGCGGGAGCGCCATTGCCTCTTCGTCGGCCCTGACGGAGATGATCAAGGGGAAGACCCTCGATGAAGCGGCCAAGGTTACGAACCGGGATATTGCCGCTTACCTCGACGGACTTCCCCCGGAAAAGATGCACTGCTCCGTCATGGGGATGGAGGCCCTGGAGGCGGCAATCAATAACTACCGGGGAATCGAGACGCCGGCGGAAGACCGGGAAGGGGAGATCGTCTGCAAGTGTTTCGGCGTGACCGACAAGAAGATTGAACGGGTCGTTCGGGAGAACAACCTGAAGACCGTTGATGACGTAACCCACTACTGCAAGGCCGGCGGGGGGTGTGGGGAGTGCAAGCCGCAAATCGCCGGGATCCTGGAGCGGGTCCGTCACGAGATGCGGCCCCCGTCCGGTGTGGAGCGGCGCGTCCGATCCAGGGGTAAACTGACCAACATCGAGAAGATGCAGCGGATCATGGAGACCCTTGAACGGGAGATCCGGCCCGCCCTGAATGCCGACGGCGGTGATATCGAACTGATTGATATCGACGGCGACCGGGTGCAGGTCGCCCTCCGGGGAAGTTGTGCCGGGTGTGCCGCATCATCAGTTACCCTGAAGATGAGTGTCGAGGCGAAGCTCCGGGAGTTTGTTTCCGAAGAGCTTACCGTAGAAGAGGTGGAGTCATGAAAACGGTCTACATGGACAACAATGCCACAACGAAGGTTGATCCTCAGGTACTCGATGCGATGCTTCCTTATTTTACCGACCTCTACGGGAACCCCTCCAGTATGCATCTCTTCGGCGGGCAGGTCGGGGAGGCCATGACCCGTGCCCGGCGGCAGGTGGCCGATCTGATCGGCGCCGATCCTTCAGAGATCCTTTTCACGAGCTGTGGTACCGAGAGCAACAACACGGCGATCCGGGGGACCCTGAAGTCCTACCCGGAGAAGCATCACATCGTGACGACCCGGGTGGAACATCCCGCGGTGCTGAACCTTTGTCGGGAACTGGCCCGGGAAGGGTGCAGCGTAACGGAACTTCCCGTCGACCGGCAGGGGGAACTTGATCTAGACCAGCTCCGGGATGCCATCACACCCGGGACGGCGATCGTCTCCGTTATGTACGCCAACAACGAGACAGGGGTGATCTTTCCCGTAGAGGAGATTGCAGAAATCGTTCACGAGAAGGGAGCTATTTTTCATTGCGATGCCGTGCAGGCCGTGGGGAAGGTCGGAATCGACATGGCAAAGATCCGGATCGATCTCCTTGCCATCTCCGGCCACAAACTCCACGCTTCCAAAGGGATCGGTGTTCTTTACGTTCGGAAGGGAACGCGTTTCCGCCCCTTCCTCATCGGGGGGCACCAGGAACAGGGGCGGCGGGGCGGGACGGAAAACGTCCCCTCCATCATCGGCCTGGGCCGGGCCTGTGTGTTGGCTGCGGAACAGATGGAAGAGGAAAACCGGCGGGTCCGGGCCCTCCGGGACCGCCTGGAACAGGGACTCCTGGAGGCCGTACCCTACGCCTACATCAACGGTCATCCCGATCACCGTCTTCCGAATACGACGAACATCAGCTTCGAATATATCGAAGGGGAGGGGATCCTGCTGCTCATGAGCCGGGAAGGGATCGCCGCTTCTTCCGGTTCGGCCTGCACCTCGGGATCGTTGGAGCCCTCCCACGTTCTCCGGGCTATGGGGGTTCCCTATACCTGTGCTCACGGATCGATCCGCTTCTCCCTCAGCCGGTTCAACACCGAGGAAGAGGTTGACTACATCCTCGAAAAACTCCCTTTCATTATCAGCCGACTTCGGGAGCTTTCCCCTTATTGGAAGCGGCGTGACAGTTCGCCCTTACTCAAATAGAAACAAACCTCACCGCAGAGACCACACCGTACTTGACCCCTCGGCGAGCGATCCCGGGAACGCTTTCGTTTCGGGTAAGTTTCAGACCGGCCCGAAGGTGATTTCTCTATCTTCAATGTCAACATTCTCTACCCTGACCGTTATTTCATCCCCAATGGTGAAACTTTTCTTTTTCCTTCTCCCGATGAGCCTGAACCGGTCTTCATCGAACCTGTAATAGTCATCGGACATGGAGGAGACACGAAGAAAACCCTCCACAAAAATCTCCTTAAGCTGAATCCTCAGGCCGTGAGCATTAACACTTGTAACGAACCCAACGTATTCGTTTCCGACCTTGTCCTTCATAAACCATGTTCGCATTGCTCTGACAATCTCTCTCTCCGCCTCGTCGGCCGTTCGCTCGGTGGCTGAAGAATGAGCGGCGATCTCCGGTAGAACACCCTGGAGATAACTCCTCTTCTTGTCCGTGATACCCTTGCCGGAGAGAATATCCTTAAGTACCCTGTGGACAACCAGGTCCGGGTAGCGCCTTATCGGGGAGGTGAAGTGGGTGTAGCTCTTTGACGCAAGGCCGAAATGGCCTGTATTCTCAGTTGAGTATTTCGCCTGCTTCAGGGACCTCAGCAGAAGGATATTCAGCATGGGAGCCTCCTTCTTTCCCTGGATCTTCTTCAGTATGGACCGGAACGCGGCGGCACCCGCCCCCCTGGGCTGAAGACCGAACGTCTTTAAGATCGGTCTTAATTCGTCGAGTTTGGAATTATCCGGCTCTTCATGGACCCTGTAGAGAGACGGCACATCGAGACCTTCAATATAGGAGGATACGGCCTCATTGGCTGCGATCATAAATTCCTCTATGATCATGTGACTTATGTTCCTCTCCGTCTTCATGATCGCCTCGGGGCTCCCCTGCAGATCAAGGAGTATATACGGTTCAGGCAGGTCAAAATCGAGACTTCCCCGTTTTACCCTCGATCTTTTCAGGATCTCGTACAACTCCCCCATCGTCTCAAGGTCCTCCAGGAGAGAATCGTATCTCTTCCTTTCAACCGGATCATGATCCATGAGGATCCTGCCGACTTCGGTATAGGTCAACCTCTCATTGCTGTTGATGACGCTTGGATAAAAGGCCTTCTTCGTCATCTTCCCGTCCGTGTTTACATGCATCTCAGCCGTAAAGGCAAACCTGTCCGTTTTTGGCAAGAGGCTACAGAGATTGTTCGAGAGCGTTTCCGGAAGCATCGGAATCACCTGCCCGGGAAAATAGACGCTGGTACCCCTCCGTCTTGCCTCAATATCAATCCCGGACTCCCACCGGACATAATGGCTGACATCCGCGATATGTACATAGAGAATAAAACCGCCTTTTATCTTTTTAATCGATATGGCGTCATCGAAATCCTTGGCGTCCACCCCGTCAATCGTGACCGTCGTAAGACCGCGGCAGTCGACCCGGCTCCCGGGACGTATCGCCGGACTGAACCCCTTTGCCTCCTTAAGCACCGCGGGGGCAAACCTGCGGGGAAGGGAGTGCTCCTCGATGATCATATCGATCTCAACTCCGGGGTTATCAGCATCCGGAAGGACCTTCAGGATACGTCCCTCGGGAGGTCTCGTCGGTGTCGGATAAGTTGTAAGCTCGACCAAAACAAGGTTGCCGCTCTTTGCCCCCTTCCTGTTAGCGTTGCTGACAAGGACATCAAAGGGAAGGTTTTTCCCCTTAGGTGCAACAAAATAGCTCCCTTTCTCATGACACAGCTTTCCGATGATCCTCTTGCGGGCACGCTGGAGGATCTTGATGATCGCGCCGTCCCTCTTTTTATGGCTTTCCACCCTCGCGATGACCCGGTCTCCGGACATCGCACCCATGGTCTTTCTCCTGGGAATAAAGAGATCCGCTTCTTCTGATTTCTCCGGCAGGATAAAACCGTAGCCGTCCCTGTGCCCCTGAAATTCTCCGGTGATCAGGTTCATTTTGTCTGCAATGCCGTACAGACCGGAACGGGTCCTGTATATACTGCCTGAACTTGTAAGGGATTTCAGTACACGCCTCAAGGACCCGGGCCGGCCGGAAAAGACCTTCAGGTTTCGGGCGATCTCCTTCATCCCGACGGGTTTTGAGGTCTTCGTCTTCAGATACTTGAGGACTGCATCGCCCTCTCTTAATTTTTCAGGTTTTTTCATGGTTTCGGTTCAATCCTCCAAATAATATATCAAGATACCCCCAAAAACCTAAACAAGATAGACAGGCAGAAATGCAATATCCTTGTTCCTGTCAAAGAAACAGTAATTCTCAGACAATACGATCATTCTGTCCACCGGATACTTTTCCCTGAAATGAAACACCGCCCTGCCTCCCTTATTCGAAGCTAATAGGGATTTCACCTCTATAGCAATATTCAGCCCTTGGGCCTCGATCACGAAATCGATCTCGGCTTTGGATTTTGTACGCCAATAATGAACCTCGTAGCCCCTTTTCAACAACTGCCCTGCCACAAAATTTTCATTTAGGCATCCCCTGTCCGTCCTTTCGTCCAGAGGCTGGAAATTATTGATGACCATATTGCGGAAGCCGTTATCCCAGAAATAGACTTTTGGAGTCTTGGCAATTTCCGTACGTCTGTTCTTGCAAAAAGGAGTCAGTCTTTTAATGACAAACGTCTTCTCCAGTATGGCCAAATGGCTTCGGAGCCGGCTGAAGTTGAGAGATGAGACTTGGCCCAGTTCGTTATGCACGATCATAGACCCGGCCTGAAGAGAGAGCGCCTTCACAAGTTTCCGCAATTCATTCTCCGTGCTCAACTGCAGGATGTCTCGAATCTCCCGCAGCAGATACGTATTATAGATATTTTTTAAAACCGTTATTTTCTCTTTCTTGCCCTCAGCAAGTACGACCCTGGGATACCCGCCGAAAATGGCATATTCGTGATAGTGTTTAAGGATCTCCCGGCCGACGTGTTCAGAAAGTTTCGGGGGTGTCTTTCGTTTGCCCTGCATGTAGCGATCCGTCTTCTCCTTGGCATCGAGATAGACGTTTTCATAAAGTCCCGGCTCCCTGTAGGCCAGGCACTCCTGGAAGGTAAAGACGGGAAGGTGAAAAATAAAGATGCGGCCCACCAGGTATTTGATGGCCTGATGGGTGAGGTCCAACACCGATGACCCTGAAATAATAATCTTGATCCCGTAGGTGTCATAAAGGTATTTCAGCTTTTGGCCTCCGTCCGCGGCATACTGAAACTCGTCAATGATAAGATAGTCCGCTCCCTTTACATGAATATTGAAGAAGGCTTTGATATCCGTGTTGAAAAGGCTCAAAAGGTCCCGGTCCTCAAAGTCCAGAAAGACAGCCTTACTGAGCGACTTCACAATTTGTTTTAAAAGTGTAGTTTTTCCGGATTGGCGTGGACCAATAATAGCCAGTATCTCAGGCGTGGGAAGATATTTTCTGATAATTGCTTCGAGATCACGTTTTATATACATAATTTTGGCAGGGTTATTGTTTTGATATACTTAAAAATAGCAGGGTTGTATATGGATGTCAATTCTTTATTACAGCTTGTCTTTGTCGGATTCCGGTCCGCTCTTACTCAACGCTTGCTTGACCCCTCGGCCATTGATTCCCCGTAATGGGTCCGGACCCTTTCGATGTAAACAATCTTTTTCTTTTCATGGGCGAAATGAGTGTTTTAAGACTATATGGGGGAAGGGGTGGGTAGCTGTTATACCTATCCGTTACCATGGTCTGATAATCATATAAAAGGCACCTCCCCAGCATACCAACGAATTTTGGTATGCTGAGGTAACCCAAAACCTTTCAAAGGAGGTGCCAGATGAAATTGTACACAGCATTTGATCTGCATTCAAACAATAGTTATCTCGGGATTATTGATGAGAAGGGAAATCGGATTGGGAAGAAAAAGCTTCCCAATGAAGGCAATGTCATTTTGGATGCTCTAAAACCCCATGGGAAAGATATTGAGGGGATTGTGGTAGAATCGACATACAACTGGTACTGGCTGGTTGACCTTCTCATGGACGCAGGGTATAGCATGCATCTGGCCAACCCTTCGGCCATTCAGAAGTACTCCGGGTTGAAACATATGGATGATAAGCACGATGCCTTTTGGTTGGCAGAGATGTTACGCTTAGGGATTTTACCGGAGGGATATATCTATCCCAAGGAGGAACGTCCGGTTCGGGATTTGCTCCGAAAACGGGGTCACCTGGTCAGGCTCAGAACGTCCCTGATTATCAGTCTTCAGAATATTGTCAGCCGAAACTGCGGGTTCAAGATCAATGTGAATGATGTGAAGAGGCTGAAAGAAAACCGGATCCATCCTCTGTTGGAAGAGAATGAGGACCTGGCCCTTGCCGGCAGCGTCAGCAAAGAGGCGATCGACTTTCTGACCCGTAAGATCCAACAGATTGAATCGGTAGTTCTGAAAAAGATGGCTTTGAATGCATCCCACAGTTTTCTCCTCAGCATTCCGGGAGTGGGAAAGATATTGGCCCTGACCATCATGCTGGAGAGCGGCCCCATCGGG
>JAADIO010000010.1 GCA_013151235.1 Deltaproteobacteria bacterium
AATATCAATCACTTACACCGTTCGCCCTGAGCACGCCTGTCCTGAGCTGGTCGAAGGGTCGAAGGGCTTCGTGACTTTTTACGACACCATCTTCTTTGAGGTTATCAATCTTGCGACAGCCGAAAACCCTCCAGCTCTTTTTCCAGAAGGGGTGCTGATGCGGTCAGGAACTCCTCCCGCTCCCCTTCTTTCATCAGGATTGTTGCTTTCCCGTCCACGTGGGCGTAACGGGTGAGGATCCGGGAGATGAGCTTCTTCGCTTCCCCATCCACCGTCCCGACGGCGACACAACAGGGTCCCGTGAAATCTTCGGGAAGAAAAACCGGGAACCGGTCCGCTGCCAACCGGATTAGCGTCTCGTTCTCCTTTTCATTCCGTCCCACGATGACCTTCAGACCGGGATGAATCCGAAGATGTCTGCCGGCCCGCAACAGCCGGATTTCCTCCATCCGGAGGCTTTCACTGTGCCGGAAGAGATCCTTCAACTTCACGGCGTAGTGGGCATCCGTCAGGAGGCAGCCGCCGGCCGGGCAGGGATAATCCCTGATGGAAAAGTGTTCCGCGAGGGCCATCTGCTCCTTCCGGCTCCGTCCCGTGATCGACAAAAGGCGGTTACGGTCCACAACACCGGCCTCCTCCGGAAGGGTGGGATCAAGCACGCCTGCGGAGAGGGGCCTGAGGATCCGTCCCTTGAGTCCCGCCTCCCGGTCGATCAGGTTCATTGCATCCCTTCGTTGCGACATGGGACGCTGCCCTAAGACCTCCCCGGTGATCAGAAAGGTGGCGCCGATCTCTTCCATGAATTCGGCGGCCTTTCTGTGCAGGAAGACCCGGCAGTCGAGGCAGGGGTTCATGTTCTTGCCGTATCCGAAACGGGGGTTCCGGACCCTCTCGATATATTCGAGATCGGCATGGATCACTTTCACCGGGATTCCGAATTCCCTGGCCACGCGGAAGGCCTCATTCCCGCAGCCCTTCTTCCGGTTGCAGCAGCAAAAGGGGGTCTTCAGATTGAAGGCCGTGACATCGATTCCCTGTTCGAGGATCACTTTCACGGCGAGTGTGCTGTCGAGGCCGCCCGACAACAGGGCGACAGCTTTCTTGTTCATCTCGGGGATGGTTTTTGTCTGCATTTCAGCTCCGAAATTTTTCTCAGTATAACCCGGAAAAGGGAATCCTGCCAGTTCCCCGAAGGGAGGATTTGGCATTTTTCCGGGTCTTATGATATGATACGCAATATTTCCGCCGGAAAAGGAGACAAAATATGGAAATGACTCTTCTGCTTCAACTCTCCGTGGTCCTTCATGTGATCGGCGTCGTCGTCTGGATCGGCGGCGTCGCCTTTGTGACCATGATCCTCTTCCCGCTCATTCATGATATGGAGGACCCGATGGAAAAGGCCCTCCTCTTCCAGCGTGTGGAGCACCGATTTGCCGGGATCGCCCGGATCATGATTATCATGGTCGGGCTGACCGGCCTATTCAACCTCTACGAAAAGGGGCTCTACAAGATCCTGTCCACGCCGCAGGGATGGTGGCTCCACCTGATGATCACGGTCTACACGATCTATGCCCTTCTTATATTCGGACTGGAGAAGGCCCTCTTTAAAAGGATCTTCAAGGACATTAAAAACCTGAATGCCGACCAGGTCTTCTTCCGGATGACGGTCTTCCACTGGGTCGTGCTGGCTGCAAGCCTTCTGGCCGTCGCCGGCGGCGTGATCGGCACCTATTGAGCCGGATCGTTTTCCGGCCCGGTTTCTCCCTTCAGATATTTCTCCGGATCTCTCAGAAAGGTCTCTTTTTCCCCTTTTCCGCAAAAATAATAGGTCTTGCCTTTATATTCCACTTCAGCGACCGCACGGTCACTGGAAATCTCCATGCCGCAGATCGGATCGAGAGCCGTCTCTTTGACCGTTGCTGCCGTCTCCGACTGCACCTGCTGTCCGGTGTGACGGGAACAATCCGCTGAACCACACCCGTCCCCGCAGGAAAAGAGGGCCGGGGGATAGAGAAAGCATAAGATCCCGATCAGGCAAAGTATGAACAATGAACGTTTCATGGCGATCCACTCCCTGAAAGAAAGATTACTAATCCACTCCGGTTACTATACAAAAATGGGGTGTGATTGGCAAACGAAATCGCCCTGTGCCGTCCTGATCATTTGACAGTGGAGGAGATCGACAGTACATTTTCACCAAGAGGTGAAACCGATGAAATGGGCATCGACCGTATCGATCCGGACCGGGGCCGATGAAAATATTCGGCAGTGTGTTGACGACGTGCGGAAGGGACTGGGTGCCCCGCCCGATCTGGCCCTCCTCTTTGTCTCCCGTCATTTTTCCGAAGACTATGCCGGGATTGCACTTTCCGTGCAGGAAAAACTTGCCTGCACGGTGCTGATCGGTTGTTCGGCGGGCGGGGTGATCGGGGCCGGCAAGGAGGTCGAAGGGATGCCCGGAATCAGCCTGACGGCAGGGATTCTTCCCGGTGTGACGATCCACCCCTTTCACGTTGATCAGGTCGATCTGCCGAGTCTTGATGGAAGTCCCCGTCTCTGGGAAGATTTGATCGGTGTGACGACACGGGAGGCCCCCCATTTTCTCCTTTTTGCGGATCCTTTTACGTTCTCACCCGAGGAGTGGCTCAGCGGTTTTGATTTCGCGTACCCCGGGGCATCGAAGGTCGGGGGGTTGGCCTCCGCCGCATCGCAGCGAGGAGAGAATGTCCTCTTTCTGAACGGAAAGATGCTCCGGTCCGGGATGGTCGGGGTTGCCTTGGCCGGTGATGTGGTTCTCGATACGGCGGTCGCACAGGGGTGTTACGCCGTCGGTCCGGTCCTGCATGTGACCGAATGCGAAGAGAATAAGTTGATGGAACTGGATCATCAACCGGCCATGGAGGTTGTTGCGGAGATCCTGAACGGTCTTGAGCCGGAAGAGCAGGAACGGGTCCAGCATTCCCTCTTTATCGGTCTTGGGATGGACGCCATGAAAGAGACCAGTACCCACGGCGACTTCCTGATCCGGAACCTGATCGGCGCCGACGCCGAGGCGGGGCATCTCTTTGTCGCTGCCCGTCTCCATGAAGGACAGACCGTGCAATTCCATCTGCGGGATGCCCGCGCCTCCGCCTCCGATCTCAATGCCGTCCTCTCCGATTTTGCCGGAAGACATGAAGAACAGCACTATGCGGGGGCCTTTCTCTTTTCCTGCATGGGAAGAGGGCAGATGCTCTACGGCCGGTCCAACCATGATGCGGAACGTTTTCGGCATTTTCTCGGCGATCTTCCCCTGGGTGGGTTCTTCTGCAGCGGAGAGATCGGTCCCGTTGGCGGGACCACCTACCTGCACGGTTATACCAGCAGCTTCGGAATCATCGGTCCCAGGGACTGACGGAGGTGCAGGGGGTACTCTTTCTAACCGGGCAAAAGGATCTGAACGAGTATCAAGGGCCGATGGCACGCGCCTGCCCCCGGAGGTGTGTAATCTACGGGCTGTTTACGGTCCGTAGTCATCATGGTGAAGGGAGTTTCTTCTTCCAGAGGTCCCGCTCTATCCTCAAAAGAATGAAGTAATGCTCCACAATATGATCGGGAAGATC
>JAADIO010000011.1 GCA_013151235.1 Deltaproteobacteria bacterium
CCCGAAGGGCGAAGCCGGGCGGAATATCCAAGAGGCTTTGACCATTCGGTTGAAGCCTCTCTTTTTTGTTCACACACGGGATCGCACCGACTGCATTTATCCTCGGCGTGGTTGGGTCCGTTCAGCCCTGCTCCTCCTTTTTCAATGCACCGAGCGCCCGCAGGGCCGCGGTAATCTCTGCGATGGCCTCCTCCTGTTTCAGAAGCTCTTCAATCTCCCCTGCAACCCGGTCCCGGCCCTCTTTCCGACGTTCACGCCCATGGAGGATCGCATTCCGGGTCCCTTCAATCGTCCGCTTCAGGTGCTCGTCTAATTGGGAAACAAACCGACGGAAGGTCCGGTCGATATTCTGCAGGGTCGCCCAGCGGAGGTTCTCCACATTGTGCATCAGAAGGTCCTCCACCTCGGCAAGGATCCGTTTTCGGACCTGTTTGGTAAGGACTGGACGGGGAAGTACCCAGTCGAGCATCCCCGTCGGGATGGAACTTAAACGGTTGCTCCAACGATGGGTTACCCAGTAAGGTTTTCGAACACGGTCGGGGGTCCCCTTCTCTTTCAGCGGGGTATAGGCAAGATCAAAAAGCTCGCAGGCCGTACGGTGGACCGTATCGAGGAGTTCATTCGCCCGGCCCTGGTGCAGGTTGACAAGATCACCGATCCGCTTCTCCATGTCCCGAGACAACTCGCCGAGATGTTTTTCAAAGAACAGCGGAATATTTTTCTCGATCGCCTTCTTCGCCCGTTCCTCCAGACCGGCACGGCTCGGAACATCCGACAGCTCTCTGCTGACCAGAGTATTAAAATAGCTCCGGGCCTCCTCCCGGAGGTCCCCCGACTGTTCCTCCAGAAATTCGACCACCCGTTTCCGGTCCCCGGCCAGCAGGTCCCCCGCCGTCCGGCGCATCCCCTCGGCCTCTTCCACCTGTCGGTTGAAAAGGGCAAGTTTCTCCTCCAGTACCTCGAGGGGGGTCTCAAGGGACCGCCGCCGCAAACGGACGCGCCCCCCCAGGTCGTCCAGCAAGTCCCCCGCCTTTGCAGCAATCGCCTGCCGAAGGATTGCACCCTTTTCCGTTTTCAGGAATCCGGTGAGACAGGTTTCGACCGCTTCCATTCCACTCTCCCTCCATCCCTGTTCGTCGTCGGCGGTCCGGGCCGCAAGACCGTCGCGTCCCGAAACGGGAAAGATCTCGGGAACCTCTTGTATGGAAAGTTGTTTCCGGATCACATCTTTCAGAAAGTTCGCACACCGCTTCCGCTCGTCCGAAGAGAGATAATCGATCTTGTTGAGGATAAAGAAGAGATGTTTCACATGCCCCTGAACGGCTCGGAGAAATTCCACCTCCACCTCCGTAATCGGCGGGTCGGCCGAAACAATAAAAAAGGCGGCATCACACTGGGAAAGAAAGTTGATCGTCGACTCGGTATTGTGACGAAAGGTGGAACCGATCCCGGGGGTATCAATGAGGACGACCCCATGCGAAAGGAGACCCGAGGGATGCTCCACATCCACCTGAGTGACGCCAAGACGATTCTCGGGGTTCCGCTCCTCCGTAACATGGCGTTCCAAAAGTTCAACCAGGGCATCATGGGGACAGCCGACGCACTCTTCCCGCTCCCCGTCCTCAAAGGAGACCCAAACCGACCTTTTCGGACCGTACCGGAGAAAGGTCGGGATCGCGGTCAAGGGAACGACGGCCGTCGGCAGAAGAGGCTCCCCCAGGAGGGCATTCAGGAAAGTGCTTTTCCCCCGTTTGAACTGCCCCAGCACAGCCAGATGGAACCGGTCTCCTTCGAGCCGTTCCCTGAGTTGAGCCAGGCGTTCTTCGTCAGGCAGAAAATCATCCCCCAGTTTTTCTATGAGTTCGGCGGATCGTTCAAAAAGGGTAATAAGGTCAGGGGCTGCAACAGGGGTGACGGACGGGGTTCCTTCATTGAAGGAATCCATAAAAGAACCTCCTCTCCCAGGGGGATTGCGGGAAGGAGGCAGTAAAGACCGTTGCCTTTCTGCAAACTCCCACCCTGATTCAAAACTTCCGAGCAGGAGTCATCAGTCGGGAAAATCCGACATTTTCCGGGCGGACTCCATCGCCTTCTTGAAATTTATATCGTTCAGGCAGGAATCTGTCAAGAATTATTCCGGATGGAATCCCGGGTTAACCCGGGAAGGTCCCGATTTGAACACCGGCGGACCGGCATCAAGAAGCCTTTGCCTGCAAGAGGGGGGGTGAGCAAGGCAGGACCCGCCCGCCAAGCAGATGATCCACTCGCCGCACCAGCAGGCGGATATCATAGGGCTTGTAAAGGATATCAAGGCAACCGTACTTCATAAGCCGCCTTGACGTCACCGGTTCATGGTCGGCCGTAACAAAGATGCTTGGAATCGAGAATCCATCTTTCTGAAGGCGCCGGATCAGATCGTCACCGTCAAGTTTCGGCATATGAATCTCCGAGATCAGAAGATCAAAGGGCAACCCTTCCACTTCCGCCTCGGTAATCATTGACAGGGCTTCCAAACCATCTTGCGCTTCCTGAACCTCGTAGCCCTTCATCCGCAGGGCAAAGGCGATGGTATAACGCACGGCAGGTGCATGATCGGCAACCACTATTTTTCGACTCATTTTCCCCTCCCTCCTTCGAACAGACAGAAAGATCTCACGGTTTTTCAGGATTCGTAACTGCTCAGGTTGCTTCTATTTTCCCGCAGGACAAAGCGTGAGGAGCGCGGACACCTTCGGCGTATTTTTCATACGTTGAGGATTTGAGCACCGCAACACCCCAAGATCCCTTATTCATCAGGGCCGCTGAAAGCGACAAAGATAAACTAAGGCGGGGCACGCCGAAGGCGTAACCAGTCATACGGAAAAAGAGTGGTGACCTGAGTAGTTACCAGGATTCCTCCCAGGTCCCGTTACAGACCTGGCCATGAATGAATCTTTTTTCGGGGAAACCGATATCCCGATGGAGAAACACAACCTTGCCGCAGATCCGGCAATGATAACTCTCTCCATCGTAGAGGAACCCCCCTTCGTTGTTTTCCCGGTTGAAGTAAACCGGACGGTTCCACTGCATCTTCCCGGCACCGCATTTCGGGCAATTCATCATGGCACCTCCTTCCCCTCGCCTGCATTTTTTAAGATTGAAATGAGGAAGATCTTACGAAACAAAAATATTGCAAATTGAATGCCAAAGATACGACCGGAGTCACACGGAAAAACCAATGTAAGTTCAACCGGTTAGAAAACCGTAGAAAAGGAAGGAGCTGCAAAAAAAGACAAAACTGTCACAGTCAAGACCTTTCTGCGACAATCCTGTCATCGAGAAATTTCGCGGATTACAGCGATTTGATCCGCTCCAGGTCGCTGTTCCTGCCGAGAACAACCATCATCTCACTGTCTTTGAGTACCTTTTCCGGATCGATAATCAACTCTACTTTGTTCTCGATGACATCCTTGATGGCAATAATCTGCAGACCGAATTTCCGCCGGAAGTCGAGGTCCCGGATCTTCTGTCCGACAATCTTCTTCGAGGGTGCCACCTCCTGTATACTGTACCCCTCGACGAAGGGGATATAATCGATAATATTCTTCGTGCTGATCCTTCGGGCAAGCCGGATTGCGACATCCTTCTCCGGGAAGACCACCTCCGATGCGCCGAGGGTGGAAAGGATCTTCCCATGGTCCTCTTCGTTGGCCTTGGCGATGATCTGCCGGACCCCTAACTCCTTGAGGAATAGGGTGGCCAGAATACTCGATTCCAGGGATTCACCCATGGCAATAATGACAATGTCGTCCGGGTCCAGTCCAAGGGATTTCAGGAACTCCTTGTTGGTAACGTCGGCCACCATCGCCCTGGAGGCATGGTCTTTCGCTCTCTGTACGGCATCCCGGTCCCGGTCGAGGGCCACCACATCGGCACCCGCTTCGTAAAGGGTCCTGGCCACATGACTTCCGAACATTCCCAATCCGATAACGACATATTGCTGTTTCATCTCCGCACCTTTAAAAAGTCAGGGTTGATAAACTCGTTAAAAAGCAGACGGACTTTATGACAAAGCCGTCCCGGTCAGCCTACCATAATGTTTTCTTCCGGGTAAGAAAAGAGTTCTTCCTTCCGTTCCCCGGAAATCGCCAAGGCAACGGTGATCGGGCCCACTCTTCCGACAAACATCAGGATCATCAGGATGATCTTGCCTGCCGCCGAAAGGGTCGGCGTGACTCCGGTGGACAGTCCTACCGTACCAAAAGCGGAAACGGTCTCAAAGAGATACTCTAAAAAAAGCCCGCGGCTCGCCGGATGAGGGATATCCCCCAACTCCGTAATCATCAGGGCCATCGTCCCGAGCAGGATCAACAGCAGGGAAAGAAGAATAATGGAGATGGCTCTCGCCACCGTCTCGGAAGGGACGGTCCTTCGAAAGAGGACCGTATCTTCCCGGGCCTTCCATTTTGAATGGGCCATGGCCAGAAGTACGGCAAAGGAGGTCGTCTTGATCCCGCCGCCGGTTGAACCGGGAGAGGCCCCGATAAACATGAGAATGATCGTGAAGAGGAGGGTCCCGTTTGTCAGCAGATGGTAATCGACGGTATTGAATCCGGCCGTCCGGGGTGTAATCGACTGGAAGAGGGCCATGAGCCCCTTTTCGCCGAAAGAGGCACCGGCCAGAGCATTCTTCCATTCCAGCACCAGAAACCCCGCGGCACCGGCAATGATGAGAAGACCCGTCATGACGAGGACCGTTCGGGTATGGGTGGAGATGGAGATCCTCTTCTTCTGCAGGAATTTCGCCGCCGTAAATTTCTGAAGCTCCCGCAGGACCAGGAAACCGAGACCCCCGGCAATGATCAGGACAAGGATGACGCCGTTCACCCAGGGATCGCCCCTGTAATCGACAAGGCTTCGGGAGAAGAGGGAAAATCCGGCATTGCAAAAGGCCGATACGGAATGGAAAAGGGCTTGGAAAAAGGCCTCCTTTAACGGGAAGAGGGTCCGCCACCGAAAAAAGAGGAGCGCCCATCCCACCCCTTCAAAAAGGAGGGTCATGATAAAGACGTTCTTCACCAGGGTGGAGACGGAAAGATCGGTCTTGTGGGAGAGGGTTCCCTGTACGAGTTCCCGACCTTTGAAGGTCAGCCGTCTGCCCAGGACCAAGATCACCACCGTTGAGTAGGTCATGATTCCCAAGCCCCCCATCTGGATCAGCAGAAGCAGAATCCCCTGACCGGTGGTGGAAAAACGACTCCCGGTATCGACCACGGTCAAACCCGTCACACAGACGGCGGAGGTCGCCGTAAAGAGGGCGTCGAGGAAGGAGACGGGACCGCCCGCCAGGGAAAAACGGGCGTGGAGGAACACGGCCCCGACCAGAATCGCCAGGGCAAAGCTGCCGATGAGGAGCGTATTGGGGTGCAAACGTTTGATCCGTCCGAGCATATGATTCGCCATCGGGTATCCCCTCTTTGCCGATCAGCGGAAACTCAAAATAGAAAATACTTACACCATCCGGGGAAAGGGGTCAAGGCAGAATCCGCTTTCTCTTCCTTGACAGCCATGCGGCAAACTTTTATCATGGGCTGCCTTTCAGGAGATTCCATGATCCGAATTGGAGAAATTCCTTACGCCAACTGTACCCCCCTTTTCCATTCCCTGCGAAAAACCGGGGCCGGAAAAAACCTTACCTTTGTTCAGGGAGAACCGGCAACATTGAACCGGATGCTCTTTGCAGGAGAGATCGACCTCGCCCCCTCTTCCTCCTTCGAATACGGGCTCCATCCGGACCGCTATCTCCTCATGCCGGATCTCTCCATCTCCTCCGGCCGGGAGATACAAAGTGTTCTTCTTCTCTCCACCGTTCCTATCGAAAAATTAGGAGGGAAAACATTGGAACTCTCTCCGGCCTCGGCCACCTCGAATGCACTCCTGCGGATCCTTCTTCACAAGCAATACCGTATCGATTGCCATTATCACCTCACGGAGGGGAAAGCCCATGCTGCAGCCGATGTGGCCGCCCGGCTTGATATCGGGAACTCGGCGCTCAAGGCCCATCTGCAAAAGAAGGAAGAGGGATTCGTCTATGATCTCGCCGTCCTCTGGAGGGATTTTACAGGTCTTCCCTTCGTTTTTGCCCTCTGGATGATCCGGCGGGAAATCGTCGCAACAAAGAAGGAGGAGATCATGCGTCTCGCAGGAACGCTCCGGGAAGCCCGAAAATACGCGGAAGGCCATTACCCGGAAATCGCCCGGGCGGCAAAGAGCGCCGTCGGCATCGATGCGGACGACCTTGTCCGCTACTGGCAGACCCTCTCCTACAATCTCGATGACAAAAAGATCGAGAGTCTGGAACGCTATCTCGATTACGCCTGCGAACTCGGCCTCATCCCGGAAAGCCCTTCCCTGAACTTTCTTCCCTTTTTGCCTTCCAAATGATGCGCTTGGCCGGCAGATGTGCCGTCCGCACTTCTGTGGTATCATGGGGCCACAGCAGAGAGTAACGCCGGGGTTTGTCCCCGACGTAAGTAGCATCCCGGGATATTCTTTTTGCTTGCCCCGTTTGGGGATTCTGTTATATCTTCCCGTTTCAAAATCAACCCAAAAGAAAGGTCATCAATGAATCGAGTCCCGAAAAAGATCTTTTTTACCAACGGTGTGGGCATTCACAAGGAAGAACTTCAATCCTTCGAACTGTCCCTGCGGGATGCCGGAATCGAAAAGTGCAACCTCGTCACCGTCTCCAGCATCCTTCCGCCGGGGTGCAGACGGATCTCCCGAAAGGAAGGGTTGAAACTCCTCCACCCCGGAGAGATCACCTACTGCGTCCTGGCCCGCTGTGCCTCCAATGAACCTCGCAGACTCCTGGCCGCCTCCGTGGGATGCGCCATCCCCATGGACAAGCGGATGTACGGCTACCTCAGCGAACACCACGCTTTCGGTATGACCGACAGAACCGCCGGCGATTACGCCGAGGACCTGGCGGCGGCCATGCTCGCCTCGACCCTGGGAATCGAATTCGATGAAGAAAAGAGCTGGGACGAAAAACGGGAGATCTGGAAGATCAGCGGGAAGATCGTCCGGACGAGCAACATCACCCAGTCGGCGATCGTCAAGAAGGGGTTCTACACCTCCGTCGTAGCGGCGGCGGTCTTTATCTTATAACCCCACATACCGCCGAAGGGTTTCGGCATCAAGCCAGCCGCCACGGCATTTCACGCATTGCAGAACCGCCCCCCCCTGAAAGGGAACCTTCCGGAGGGAAGCACCGCAATGCGGGCAGGCAGGAGACAATCCGATTTCTTCCGTGCCCATTTCTCCTTTGGATCCTCTCTTTTTCTCCAACCATTCCCGGTGCTTCTTCAGGAAGTAATCCTCTTCTTTCCCTTTTTCCACCTCGTCCCATTTGTCTTTCTTTTTCACGGCTCCCTCCCATGTTTCATCTTTCAGAAGAGGATAAACCTTTCCGGAAAGTGAGGTCAAGGAAGAATTCTCAGGAGTTTCCCTCTCCATTATGGTATATTGGTGTTCGATAATGAGGCGAAGAAGAGGTAGAACCAATGGGAAAGACCAAGACGCTCATAGCAAAGAGTGTCGCCACTCATTTGATCGGATTTTCCTTCATCCTGCCGGGGACTCTGCAACGGCGCGGTTTTCTTCGGGCCATGGACCGGATCTTTTCCGGGATGGCCCCTTCCTACGACCGGGCCTGGGAGAAAATGGGAACATCCGTCGTCCTTGCTCCTCTGGATCGGGCGGCAGGGGAGATCCCCAAACCACCGGCACGGATCGCCGATCTTGCCTGCGGCACGGGTCCGGCCGCTTTCCGGCTGGCCGACACTTTCCCGGAGGCCCGGATCACCGGGGCCGATATCTCCCGGGCCATGATCGAAACATTCCGGAAAAAGATCCCCCCGGCAAAAAGGGAGCGGATCTCGGCCCTTGTCTCTCCCTCCGGCCGTCTCCCCTTTGCCGACAACACCTTCGACCTCGTCCTGACCCAGAACGCGCCCCCATATCCCGAGGAGATGATCCGCGTCCTCCGTCCCGGCGGCTTCCTCTTCTTTCTCTACTCCTTCGCCTTCATCGCCCCCGTCCGGAGGATCGTTCGGCGAAGACTTGTCCCCCTCAACCTGTGCGATATCACAATCCGGCGGGCAGGAGAAGGAATGGCGGTCACGGCCGTTAAAGGAAAGAAGGGAAGGGCCTGATGGAGTCCCGAATTGAGTCGATGGCACCCGGCGGCTTTGGTATCGCCCGGATCGAAGGACGTGTCCACTTCGTCCCGGAGACCGTCACGGGGGACGTCGTTGAGATCGAAGAGGTGTCGAAGAAGCGACACCACACCTTCTCCCGCCTCGTCCGGATTCTGGAGCCCTCCCCCTCTCGCAGGAATCCCTTCTGCCCCTGGTACGGGGCGTGCGGGGGATGCGACTTCCAGCACATCACCTACCCCGAACAGCTTCGGATCAAGCAGGAGATTTTCCGCAATCAAATGCAAAGGATCGGGAAGTTTGAAGATCCGGAAACACCGGAGATCCTCGGTTCCAAGTCAAAAAGAGTCCGGATGCGATTTCAGATCGGAAACGGGGAGGTCGGGCTCTTCCGGCGCAGGACGAACCGGATCTGTGCCATGACGGAATGCGCCGTCGCAGATCCGACGATCAACAAAGCACTTCAGGTGATCCGTAAGGGGGTAAAGGAAGCACCGGGAAGATCCGCTTTGGAGGGAGAGGTCACTATCATTGCGGCCGGGGGCAAGGCCCACCTGTTCCTTGACCTTCCCTTGCAGCAGGCCATGGCCCTGAGTGAGTCGATGAGACCACCCGTCGTCGGCTGCATCCTCGGGAAAAGGGAGATGCGCCGGATCACGGGCAAGCCGTCAATCCCACTCAAAACCGGAGGCGTTCAAATCGATCTTCCCGCCGACGTCTTCGTCCAGGCAAACCGCGAGATCAACGAAGCGATCCTCCCGGAGATCCGGGCCTTCATGGAGGGAACAAATAAGGTCGTCGATCTCTACTGCGGTTGCGGCAATTTCACCTTCCCTCTCTCCCGGGCATGCGGTGAAGTCACCGGGATCGAAACATCACCGGCCGCCGTCGAATCCGCACGCAAGGCCGCCCTTCGGGCGAAGATCGGGAACCTCTCCTTTTTCTGCCGGCCCGCCGCCGAAGCAGATCTCTCAGGCACCGGCGGGATCGTCCTCGATCCGCCCCGGCCGGGACTTTCCAGCGGTCTGATCAAAAAGATACTCCGGGCCCTCCCCCGCCGGATCGCCTATCTCTCCTGTAACCCGGCGACCCAGGCCAGGGACCTGCGCCTCCTCGTCGACGGCGGATACACAATAGAATCCATCCGCCTATTCGACATGTTTCCCGAGACCCACCATATCGAGTCCCTGGCGCTGATGAGACTGAAATAATTTCCGTTCAGACACCGATCCCGATCCTGCCGTAAACTCCGTCGTAGCCCGGCTCGATCTCCACTCTTCCTTCCCGTACCCGGCCGACCGCCTCGGCCAGAAGGGATGATCCCTCCTCCGCCAGCGCGGCGAGAGAGGTCTTCGTCAGGACCGTATATTCGTCCCCAAAGACGGAGAGAAGACGCCGGTACTCCCGGTCCACCCTCTTGCTCCCGACACCGACGCAGAGAATCCCGGAGAGGATCTCCGCCAGCGGGATCAGGGACTGAAAGCCCGTCCCATCGGCAGGACCTGCCGGATGATCCCGGTCGGCCAGTTCCTCCACCCGGTGCAGGACCCCGAGAGTAAGCCTCTTTCCACAGACGGGGCAGAGTCCCTTGTGCTTTCTCGTCTCCGCCGGGGAAAGGCAGATCCCGCATTTCCGGTGTCCATCGAAATGGTACTTCCCCTCCTCCGGGAAGAACTCGACCGTCCCGCCCAGTCCCTTCTCCCAGCCTCCCCGGAGGGCCTCCCGCACGGCGGGATAGGAAAGGCCCGTCTCGAAGATTGTCGCCTCCCGCATCAGTTTCGGCAGGGAGTGGGCATCGGAGTTGGAGATCAGGCGTATTCCATCCAGCTGTGTCAGACGCCGGTTCATCGGAGGATCGGAGGAAAGCCCCGTTTCGATCGCCGGGATCTGTGATGCCGGTTCCCCGTAACATTCCTCAAGAGAGGAAAAGGAAGAAAAAGCGCCGAAGACGGAGAAGTGGGGCGTCCAGGCATGGGCCGGGATCAGGATATTTTCGGGATGGCTTTCGAGAACGATCCTGAGCAGATCCCGGGAATCGAGTCCGAGGATCGGGCGGCCGTCCGATTCGAGATTCCCGATCCGGGCCAGGGCGCGGTTGATCCGGGCAACAGAAGAAAGGTCCCGGGCCAGCAGGAGGTGATGAACCTTCCGTGTCCTTCCTTCACGGGAATAGATCGTCGATATCTCGGCGGAAAGGAGGAAACGGATCTTCCGTCGGCAGCGTTGAGGAACCTCTCCATCGTTGATGAAGGGCTTTTTCAACCGGTAGAGTCCGGGTTCCGCCGGGGCCAGTTTTTTCCTGATTTCAGCCAGCCGCACCGGATGAGTGAAATCGCCCGTCCCCAGGAGGGTCACTCCCTTGAGCTGTGCCCAAAGATGAAGGTTTTCCAGGGTCATGGCCGGGCTGGTCGAACGGGAGGCGGGGGAGTGGAGATGGAGATCGGCCAGGAATCTCACGACCCCTCCGACTCTCCGGCCGGGACCTCCGCAGGGCCGAGCAGGAATCTCTGATAATAGGCAAGGAGGAGACAAGTCATGGGGAGGGCAATGATCAGGCCGAAGATCCCCAGGAGTTTCCCCCAGATCGAAAGGGACAAAAGGATCATGGCCGGACTCAACCCGGTCACCTTTCCCATCAGCCTCGGCACGAGGATCGTATCCTGGATTAACTGGACCCCAACGAATACCAACCCCGTCAGCGCCAGGGTCACGGGGAGGCTCCCTCCCGTCTCCAGGGCATGGATCACGGCGAGGAGAAAAGCGGGAATCAGCCCGATCAGCTGGAGATAGGGGATCATGTTCAGAAGGCCGATGAAAAGGCCGAGCAGGATCCCCAACGGAAGGCCGATGAGGGTGAACCCCGTGGCAAAGAGGACCCCGACCAGGGCCGCTACGGCCGCCTGGGCCCGGAAATAACGGTTCATGGCGGCATCGAAATCATGAACGAACGCCACCACCTGTTCCCGATAACCCGGGGGGATCATCGACTTCCACCCCTCCCGGACCCTCGGAAAATCGATGAGAAGAAAGATCAGGTAGAGGAGGATCACCACCAACCCCGCCAGGCCGAGGAGAAAGCTCGCCGTCCCGGTAATGAGCCCCCAGATCCCCGGCAGGACCTTCCGGACCGTTTCGACGGCAATCTTCCAGAGATTCGCCGTATTGAAGAGGTCCTGGATCTCCTTTTGGGAAGCGTATTCCCGCACCGCCTTCCAGAGATCGGGCGGAAGCTCTTTCGATGCCCGTTCGGCAATATCGGAATTGTTCACCAAGCCGGAGAGAAGGCTCCCCATATGAGAGATCTCTTTCGTCACCATGGGGGTAAGCCATGCCGCAAGGAGTCCCGAGAAAAGGAGGATGAGAATGAGGCTTACAACCACCGCCGTACCGCGGTGAGAGATCTTCCGCTGGACCCGGACCACGAGGGGATTGATCAGGTAGGCCAGCAGGAGCGCCACGGCAAAAGGGATCAGGACATCGCTGAGAAGGCCGAGGAGGCGGATACCACCCCAGAGAAGTCCTGCGGCAAGGACGATCCGGACCACCCGGTCGAAGGTGTAGGGACTTTTGCCAAGGTTCATCGCCGGCACTCCTTTATGATTCAATAATATAACGACCTTCCAACAACTCTACCGGATCGATGAAAACCACATCGTCCCGCAGGGTCAGCCGCTCCCAACACAGCTCCTCTTGGGAAATCGATCGGGGAATTAGGGCAACGGAGAGATGAAGATGGGGAAGAAGCCCCGGCACCGGATTTCTCACTTCGGCCAGCGTCGCCATTACTTCCCCTGCCTGAAGGAAACAGCCGGGGACGACCCCCGGATAAGGCCGGGTATGGCCATAGAGAGTAAACAGCCGTACATCTTCTTCATCATACTGAACATGGTGGACAAAAATCGACCGCCCCAGGAAATCTTTTATAACAGCGACAACCTCTCCCGCTGCCGCAACGGGAATCCGGGTCCTCCCCTTCAGAGAAACAGTTTTACCACGACAGTCCCGGTAGAGGGCAAGATCGATCCCCTCATGGGGAAGTGGGCGGCATCTCCCCTCCCCCCACCATTCCTCTTCCGCACCGAATAACATGCCGGATATCAGGACCCACTCTACAAAGTCAAGATGGTTTGTCGAAATCAGTTCTTGTCCAAAACTCCTAAGCATCAGAAAGTCTTTCCGACGGGAGTTCTTCTTCATACTTTCACCACAGGATTCTTCAGTATCCCGATCTCCTCGATGGTCATCTCGATGAGATCCCCCGGCGAGAGAAAGACCGGCGGCGTCCTGGCGAATCCGACGCCGGACGGCGTCCCCGTAAGGATCACCGTTCCCGGCAGCAGCGTCGTCCCCTCGGAAAGATAGGCAATCAGTTCACGAACGGGATAGATCATGTCGGAAGTGTGGCCCTCCTGCATGGTCTTCCCATTGATGGTGCAGCGAAGGGAGAGATCCTGTGGATCGGGGATCTCGTCGGCCGTTACCAGGGCCGGTCCCAAGGGGCAGAAGGTGTCGAAGCTCTTCCCCCGAACCCACTGTCCGCCCCCGCCCTCCTTCTGCCAGATACGGGCCGAGACATCGTTACCGATGGTATAACCGAAGACATATTCAAGGGCGGAATCAACCGGAACGTCTTTCACCGCCCGGCCGATCACCACGGCTAACTCCATCTCATAATCGACCTGCGGCGGATCAAGACAGGACGACGGCAGGACGACCGGATCGCCGGGATGGACGACGCTGGCCGGATTCTTCATGAAAAGGATCGGATGAGACGGCAGCGGCAATCCGAACTCCTCGGCATGGCAATGATAGTTGAGCCCGACACAAAGGATGGCCGACGGATTGACAGGCGCGAGGAGTTTTCCGACCCGGACGGTTCTGCCGACCGAATTGAAGCCGGAAGCAAGATCCCCCGTCACTACATCGGCAACACCTTCCTCCCGGGGCAACCCGTAACAGACACAGCCCTTCTCATCAAGAAAACGGATGATTCGCATGGTACAAACTTTATGCTATCCGGCAGTGGGATGTCAACCCCAAAAGGGGTCAAGTCTGCTCTTGGCTCTTATTGAAAAAGATGCTAACTAAAAAAGCCAAGAGCAGACTTGACCCCTTTTGGGGTTGCTTTGGGTTAAGAACCTACTGTTTCCCGTAGTCCAACGTATCCGGTTTCTGATTTTCCCCGAGGACTCTCCGAAGAGTATCGCGCAGCAGCACTCTTCCGTAGGGTTTTCGGAGTACTCCCATAAAACCGTAGGCACGGTAATCGGAGAGGACAGGACTGTCGGAATAGCCGCTGGAGACGATCCCCCGCACGGAGGGATCAAGGGCACGAAGCTCCCGAATCGTTTCCTCCCCTCCCATCCCGCCTAAAACGGTCAGGTCAAGGATCACAGCATCAAACGGACGGCCTTCTTCCAGGGCTTCACGATAGATCTGCATCGCCTCCCGACCATCGGCGGCAAATTCCGCCTCGAAATGCTCATAACGAAGTAGCATCCCCGTCACAGAACGAACTCCCTCGTCATCGTCCATCACAAGGATTCTCCTCCTCCCTTCCCGAACATGAGCAAAAGATCCCGGGGCTGAAGCGGTTAATTTCGGAAATGGTTCCTCCCTGAAGGCAGGGATATAGATGGTAAAACAGCTCCCTTTTCCAAGCTCCGATTCAACGGTAATCGTTCCACCGTGTTTCGCTATAATGGAATAGCTGATCACCAAACCCAACCCCATTCCTTTCCTGGATCCTTTCGGCTTGGTCGAGAAGTAGGGATCAAAAATCATGGGCAGATCCTTGCGGGAGATTCCGGGTCCTTCGTCACGAACGGTGACGCGAACATAATCGCCCCCGGGAAGGGGAGAAACATCATTTTCTTTAAGGAAAACATTCTCTCCTTCAACATACACATCTCCCCCCTTCGGCATTGCCTCGCAGGCGTTCTGAATAAGATTTCTGATGGCCTGACCCACTTGGTGGGGGTCGACGAAGACGGGGGCAAGCCCCTCGGAGAATCGGTAGCGCCCCCGAACCGGTCCGTCCTCAAGGACCGAGGAACAGGCCTCGGTCAGGAACATCGGCAGGGAGACTTCCTCCTTGACGGGAGCACCGCCGGCGGAAAAGGTGAGAAATCGGTCGGCAAGATCCTTGATCTGGTAGGCGGCCCCTTCGGCATATTTGAGCAGATCATTGACCTCCGCCCCGGCGGGAAGGAGGGTGCGGACAAAAGAAAGATTACCGATGATCGGGGTCAGTAGATTATTAATATCATGGGCAATTCCTCCGGCGAGGTGCCCGAGCGACTCGAGATTCCTGCACTTCAGCGTTTCCGCCTCCATCCTCTTCCGGAGTGTAAGATCTTTGGCAACATAAACGGAGGCGGACATTTCTCCTCCCGACCCCCGGATCGGAGAGGAGGTTACCAGGAGCGGGAGACCCATGTGGCTGTTTTCCAACTCGGCGGTGACCGTCTCCCCTCGCTCCAGCATCTCTTTGTGAGGGCAACCTTCAAAAGGCTCCGACAACCCGTGATAGATCTCGTAACAGTATCGGCCGACGATTTCCTCCGGCCTTTCACCCAGAAAATCGGCCAGCGCCTTGTTCACCCGGACGATACGACAGGACGGGTCCTGTATCGAGACAAAATCAGGAATCGCATCAAAGGTTTCCCGCCACTCCGAGGCAGCGCGTTCCAGATCGGTTTCCATCTCCTTTCGTTCCGTTATATCCCGGAAACTTTCAAGAATTCCGAGGAATCTCCCAACCTCGTCATGGAGAGGAGAAGCGATCAACTCGCAGATACGTTCTCTACCATCTTCCCGAAGATGGCGATGTTCCATCCGAACCGGCCCCCCCTCTTCCCGGACTGATTTGATCGGACACGGGCCATCCACCCCGACACAGCAATCTTTCGAACCATGAAGAACCGAGTGACAGTAATCACCTTCACGCCCGGCACCTGTAAAGATTCGGGCGGCCCGGTTCATCATTCGGACCCGATGATCGGAGCCGATCATCAGGACCGGTTCGTCAAGACCGTCAAGGATGGTCCGGAGTGGAATTCCCTCCATTTCAAGAATTCTCCTTCCATGGTATCTGTTTGAAAAGTAACGAAGATTCCAGATCTTCGCAAGACTTGGTCAACAAACAACTCTTAACGGGTATTTATCAGCCAAGGGACTCTTTTCTGAGATTGCTTTTTTAATTGAGATGAAATTATGAATCAGTTAAGATGATCCAGTTTATTCACTTTATTGGTTTTTCCTTGGAGCAAAAATGATTATCGGAATCGTCGGCCTTCCCAACTGCGGCAAGACCACCCTCTTCAACGCGCTGACGAAGGGAGAGGCCGAGACCGCTCCCTATCACCAGGCCGGTGCGGAGGCCAATATCGGGATCGTCAAGGTTCCGGATGCCCGGGTCGACCGGCTGAGCGAAATTTTCAAGCCGAAGAAGACGACCCATGCCACGGTAGAATTCGTCGATCTTCCGGGGCTCCCCCGGGGAAGCGTGGCCGAAGGAACAAAGGTTACCGACTTTCTGAAGCGGGCCCGGGAGGTAGACGCCCTGGTTCATGTGGTCCGGGCCTTTGAAGACGACACCGTCCCCCATCCGGCGGGCTCGGTCGATCCCCTCCGGGACGTGGAAGATCTTGAGGTGGAGCTGATCCTGAGTGACCTGGCCATTATCGAAAAGCGGTTGGAGCGGGTAGAGGCGGCCCTGAAAAAAGGGGTGGAAAAGGGCAAACACGAAAAGGAGAAGGCGATCCTCGACCGCTTTCGTACGGCACTGGAGGAGGAAAAACCGCTCCGAAATATCGTCATCGAAGAGGCGGAGGAAAAACTGATCCGGGGCTACCGCTTCCTGACTCTTCAGCCCCTCATTATCGTACTCAACGTCGGGGAGGGGGAGATCGGATCGGAAAAGGCCGATCTTCTTGCAAAGGATGTAGCCTCCCGCTTTCCAGGTGAAAAGAGCCGGGTCGAACTTCTTTCCGCAAAGATCGAGATGGAGATGGGGCAGCTTCCCGCCGACGAGGCAACTCTCTTTATGGAGGACCTGGGTTTGACCGAGTCGGCGATGGAGCGGCTGATCCATACCTGTTACGATCTTTTAGGACGGATCTCCTTCCTCACCGCCGGGGAGGATGAGGTCCGGGCCTGGACAATCCCCAAAGAAACCCCGGCCGTTCAGGCCGCCGGTGCGATCCACTCCGACATCGAGCGGGGTTTCATCAAGGCGGAGGCGATCACATTCAACGACTTCATCGCCGTCGGTTCCTTTGCCAAGGCTCGGGAGGCAGGGACGCTCCGTCTCGAGGGGAGGGACTACATCGTCCGGGACGGAGAGATCGTCCATTTCAAGTTCAATGTATAAATCGGAACCGAGGAGACTATGACCGACAAATCAGAGAACATTCGCTGGAACCTGACGAGACTCTACGCCTCACCGACCGACCCCGCCATTGATCGCGATATGGAAGAAGCGAAAAAGGGGGTCCGCTCTTTCCGGGAGAGCTACCACGGCAAAATCGCCGCCGAGGGATTTACCTCGCAGGAACTGCTCGACTCGGTACAACAGATCGAGGCGATCCAGGAACAGGCACTGAAACCCTACGGGTACGCCCAGCTCCTCTTCGCCGCCGACACGGAGACCGCCGTTCATAAAGAGCTGGTCCAGAAGTGCCGGGAGTTCTTCGCCGCCCTCAGAAACGAGATTCTCTTTTTCGAACTGGAGATCATCGCCATCCCCAATGACCGCTTCGAAAAATTGGTGGGGGGTGATCTCCTGTCGGAATACCGGCACTACCTCCGCCATCTCCGGATTTTCAAGCCCTACACCCTTTCCGAGAAGGAAGAGCAAGTGATCAACCTGAAGGACGTCACCGGCAAGGAGGCCTTCTCGCAGCTCTTTGAGGAGTTGACTGCCTCCTTCCGCTACCGCCTGAACCTCGAAGGAGAAGAGCGGGAGTACACCGGCGAGGAGCTTCTGTCCATGCTCCACCGTCCCGAGGCCGAACTTCGGGAGCAGGCCTTTACCGCCTTTCTCGAACGGCACGGGGAAAACAGCCTGGTTCTCTCGTCGGTCTTCAATAACATCTTCCTCGATCACGGCGGGGAGTGCAATCTCCGGGGTTACGACTCCCCCATCACGGCCACGCACCTCACAAATGAGTTGAGTGACGAGACCATCGAATCGATGATGTCGGTCACTGAAGAGAATTACCCCCTGGCCCGGGAATATTTCCGTCTGAAGGCCGAACTGTTGGGAATAAAAAAACTGAAAAACTGCGATGTCTATGCGCCGGTGGCCGAGGTCAACCGGAACTATACCTTTCCCGAAGCCCGGGAGATGGTCCTTGCGGCCTTTGAGACCTTCGATCCTCAGATGAAACGGATCGCCAAGGGATTTTTCGACGAGGCCCGCATCGATTCCGCCATACGCCCGGGGAAGACGGGCGGCGCCTTCTGCGCCGGGCTGACCCCGACGCTCCCCCCCTATGTCCTGCTGAACTTTACCGGGAATCTCCGGGACGTGGCGACCCTGGCCCACGAATTAGGACACGGGATCCATTTCACCCTCGCCGGGAGACAGCGGCTGATGAATTACGACGCCGTTCTCCCCATGGCCGAGACGGCCTCCGTCTTCGGTGAGATGCTCCTGACGAAACGGCTCCTCTCACAGGAAAAAGACCCGGCGGTCCGAACGGCCATTCTCTGTGCGAGGATCGAGGACATTATCGCCACCACCTTCCGCCAGAATGTCCTCACCCGTTTCGAACAGAAGACCCACGACAAACGGAGCGAGAAGCTCCTCAGTCCCGAGGAATTCTGCGATTTCTGGTGGGAGGAAAACGGCCGTCTCTTCGGCGATACCGTGGAGATGATCCCCGCCTACCGATGGGGATGGAGCTACATCAGCCACTTCATCCACGCCCGTTTCTACTGCTATAGCTACGTCTTCGGCGAACTGCTCGTCCTCTCCCTCTACAGAAAATACCAGGAAGAGGGAACGGCCTTCGTCCCCCGCTATCTCGACCTCCTCGCCTCCGGAGGCTCCGACAGCCCGCCGAACCTGCTGGCAAAAATCGGGATCGATGTGAACGACCGGGCCTTCTGGAAGATGGGTTACGATCTCGTCCGGGACCTGCTGGAGGAATTAAAAACAACCCTCCGGGACCGGTAGAGGAGACCGAACCGGCCCACCGGGAGATGCCATGTCGCGGCTTTTAATCGACGGCTACAACCTGCTCCATACCTCCCCCTCCGGTACGCAGAAACGAGAGGAAACGGAGGTCCTGCTGGAAAAACTCCGCCGCTACAAACGGTACCGAGGGCACCGTATCACCGTGGTCTTCGACGGCTACGAGGGGGGGATGCCGCTGGAAGGGAAAGAACGAATCAAGGGAATCACCGTCATCTACTCGAAGTTGGGGGAGAAGGCCGACCAGGTCATTATGCGGATCGCCCGGGAATGGGGCGGCTCCTGCGTGGTGGTCACCTCCGACCGGGAGGTCGCCGATGACGTGGAACGCTCCGGCGCCGCGGTGATCGGCTCTCCCGATTTCATGGAGCGACTGGAGATGGTGGAATATCTTACCCTGAAGGGAGGAGCGGAGGCAGAGGAACAAGAGGGGGGAAGACTCAATACGCGAAAGAAGGGAAATCCCCGCCGCCGGTCGAAGCGGGAGCGGGCGAAGGCACGCAGGCTGAAAAAACTATGACATCGGCAGACCCCCGCAAGGAAGGAGAAAAAAGTACCGTGCCGCAGGAGATAACCTTCCGTATCCCTCCGGAGGGGAAGGGACAGCGAATCGACCTCTTCCTCTCTCGATTCGAGCCAACGGCGGAACTCTCCCGCTCCCGGATCCAGGAACTGATCGGAAGCGGGCATATCCTCGTAAACGGGTCCCCCGTGAAGAGCCATGCAAGACTCGCGGGCGGCGAGACCATCCACGTTACCTTGCCGGAACCCCGGCCCCTTGATCTCCTTCCCGAAGCGATCCCCCTCGAGATCCTGTATGAAGACGCCGACCTGATCGTCCTGGACAAACCGGCAGGAATGGTCGTCCACCCCGCACCCGGAAACCCCTGCGGAACCCTGGTCAACGCCCTGCTCCATCACTGCAGCGATCTCTCCGGAATCGGGGGCGTGGAACGGCCGGGGATTGTCCATCGTCTCGACCGAGAAACCTCGGGAATTATGGTGGTTGCCAAAAACGATCCGACCCACCGGAATCTTTCGGCCCAGCTCAAGAACCGGCAGGTGAAGAAGATCTATCTCGCTATCGTCCGGGGGAATGTCCGGAGTGACTCCGGGAAGATTGAGGAACCGATCGGCCGCCACGACCATCACCGGAAGAAGATGACCGTTCATCCATCGCATGGACGAACGGCGCTGACCCTCTACCGGGTGGAGAAACGTTTCGACGGATTCACCCTCCTTTCGCTCCGTCTTAAAACCGGCCGGACCCACCAGATCCGGGTCCACCTCTCCCATCTCCACTATCCCATCGTCGGTGATTCCGTTTACGGCGGGAAAAATGCCGGAAGAGTCCGCATGGGGAACCTGGAGATCGCCGTCTCCCGGCAGATGCTTCATGCCCATATACTCGGGTTTACCCACCCCACGACGGGAGAATACCGGGAATTCGCCGCACCAATCCCGCCGGACATGGAGGAGATTCTTCTCTTTCTCCGGCAGGGAACGATTTGACCTTGACACCTCCCCCGCTCCTATTATATATTTCATCAAAATTTTTTTCGTGAAGGAGCAGGACAGATGAATGTGATTTTAAGAGAAAATGTGGACAACCTTGGCAAGATCGGCGATATGGTCAAGGTAAAACCCGGTTATGCCAGGAATTATCTGATTCCATCCAAAAAGGCCATTGAAGCCACGGTCCGGAACGTCAAACAGTTGGAACACCAGAAAAAAATGGTACAGGACCGGGTTTACAAAAACCTCAAGGACGCCGAAGTGGTCGCAAAACGGATTGAGGCGCTCTCTGTGACCCTCTCGCAGCGGGTGGGCGAAAACGACCGTCTCTTCGGCTCGGTCACCTCGATGAATATCGCCGCCGCCCTGCAGGAAGAAGGGCTTGAGATCGACAAGAGGCAGATTCAGTTAGAGGAACAGATCAAACAGCTGGGTGTTTACACGGTCCCCATTAAACTGCATTCCGAGGTCACCGCCAATCTGAAAGTCTGGGTTGTGGAAGAGAAGTGATCTGAAACACCTTCGTCACCGGCAATCAATATTTCTTGACAAAGCGCTTTCTTTCCGGATTGCGCTGAATAAGATCTAAGTGGTCCTGTCCGTAAATGCTGTGACGCACCGAGAGGGTTGCAGGACAGTCTCATCAAGGCGTGCGACTGAGGCGTACCCCCTGTGCTACGGTGCAGGGAGCACAACTGTGAGGGAAAAGGTATGCTCCCGTCCGGCAAAATCCTTGAAAAAGTCCCCCCCCAGAACATCGAGGCGGAACAGGCCATCCTGGGGGCTATTCTGCTTCAGAACTCCTCGCTGAACAAGGCGATGGAGGTCATCCGGGACGACGATTTCTACAAAACCGCCCATCGGAAGATCTTTGCCGCCATGGTGGAGATGAGTAAGGCCGGTGAGGCGATCGACCTGGTGACTCTGCGGGACTATCTTCTTCGCACGGAGCACATTGATGCCGTCGGCGGGGCGGCCTACCTGGGACAGCTCACCGATGTCGTCCCGACCGCAGCGAACGTTCTCCACTATATCCGGATCGTCAAGGAAAAGTCCCTCTCCCGAAAACTGATCAGTACCGCGACGGAAATCGTTCAGGAAGGATTCAAGGAAGAACTGTCCGTGGAAGAACTCCTCGAGATGGCGGAAAAGAGGATCTTTGAGATCACCGGGGAGAAGGTCCGCCAGGGGTTTGTCGACATCCGAACGATCGTCAATGACAGTTTTGAAGTCATCGAAAAGCTCTACGCCAAGAAGGAACTCGTCACCGGCGTCCCCACCGGATTCACCGATCTCGACACCAAAACATCAGGCTTTCAACCTTCCGATCTCATTATTGTGGCGGGCCGACCTTCCATGGGAAAGACCGCCTTGTGCCTGAACATCGCCCAGCACGTGGGAATCAAAAAGAAACAGCCCGTGGCCATTTTTTCTCTGGAAATGTCCAAAGAGCAGCTCGTGATTCGCATGCTCTGCGCCGAAGCCCGGGTGGATGCCCACCGGCTCCGGACGGGGCAGCTCGGCAAGACCGACTGGCCGAAACTGACCACCGCAGCGGGGGAACTCTCGGAGGCCCCGATCTATATCGACGACACCCCGGCCATCTCCGTTCTTGAAATGCGGGCCAAAAGCCGCAGGCTCATGCTCGAACACGGCCTGTCGATGATCATGGTCGATTATCTTCAGTTGATGCGCGGGCAGGCCGGCGCCGAACGCAGGGAACAGGAAATCTCCGAAATCTCCCGTTCTCTGAAGGCGCTGGCCAAGGAACTGAACGTTCCGGTCATCGCGTTGTCCCAGTTGAACCGGAGCGTGGAATCCCGTACGGATAAGCGTCCCATGCTCGCAGATCTCAGAGAGTGCGTCACGGGGGATACGCTCGTACTCCTGAAGAACGGCGAACGAGTACCCATCCGGGAACTTGTCGGAACCCGCCCGGAGGTCATCACCATGGATGAAGAGGGGCATTTCCGGTCGGCACAAAGCGAAATCGTCTGGAAGGTCGGCGTCCGCAAGGTCTATGCCCTTCATCTCTCGAGCGGCCGAACTATCCGGGTCACGGCAGACCACCGTCTTTTAGGGGTGGACGGATGGAAACGGACGGCGGAATTGAATGTGGGTGACCGGTTGGCGATGGCCCACCGTCTACCTGTCCCTCCGGTCACGGAACATTGGCCCGATAACCATGTCATCCTCCTGGGACAGCTCATCGGTGATGGAAGCTATCTGAAGGGGCAGCCGATCCGATACACCACAAACTCCGAAGAGAACAGCCGCACTGTCGAAGGGGCTGCTGCCGAGGCATTCGGGATGACAGTCCGTCGCTATCCGGGAAAGGGATCCCGGCATCAACTGCTCCTCTCCGGCAATGGAAACCGTTGGCATCCCGGCGGCGTAAACAAGTGGTTGCACGAATTAGGGGTCTTTAATCAACGCTCACATGAAAAAAGGATTCCCCGCAAAGTGTTTCGTCTCGGCAACCGCCAACTGGCTCTCCTGCTGAGCCATATGTGGGCAACAGATGGGACGATCTACACCCGGAAACCGGGACAGCGGGGGGGAAATGCCATTCATTACAGCACGAACAGTCCGGATCTTGCCGCAGATGTTGCAGCTCTTCTTCTGCGGCTCGGCATCGTCGCACGGATCCAGAAGGTTCAAAAAGGGAACTATCGGCCCACCTACATGGTACAGATTACCGGAGTTGAAGCCCAGAAGGCTTTTCTCTCTCTTGTGGAACCGGTCGGTCCTCGCAAGGTTCAGGCGGAAAGACTCCGGAAGGTTCTGGAGGAAGTCCGGCCCAACCCGAACGTAGACACCCTGCCGAATGAACTCTTCGGACGGGTCAGGAGACTCATGAAAGAACAGGGCATTTCCCAGCGCACCATGGCAAAGATGCGGGGCACTTCTTACGGAGGCGCCTCTCATTTCAGGTTCGCACCCTCCCGTTCCACCTTGTCCGACTATGCCGAGATTCTCGATGATGACCTCTTACGGAACCACTGTACCAATGACCTTTTTTGGGACCGCATCGCCTCGATCCGGCCGGAAAGGGAAGAGGAGGTCTACGATTTGACTGTGCCGAAGTATTCAACATGGCTGGCGGACGGGATCGTGAGTCATAACTCGGGCGCCATCGAGCAGGACGCGGACGTCATTCTCTTCGTTTACCGCGAAGAGGCCTACAAAGAATCGGAGGAGAACCGGGGCAAGGCGGAAATCATCATCGGAAAACAGCGAAACGGCCCTACCGGAATGGTTCCTCTTCATTTCGAAAAGAGATACACGCTCTTCCAGAACTTCAGCCCCCGTGACCAGGAAAGTGTCTATGCCGATTCAGCGCCCTACCACAGCTAAGATCAACCTCCAGGCCCTCCGCCGGAATCTGCAGACGGTACGAAATCGGATCGGCGAAACCAGGGAGATCTTTGCCGTCGTCAAGGCCAATGCCTACGGTCACGGAGCGATGGAGGTCGGACGAGTTCTGCAGTCGGAGGGAATCAGCCACTTCGGTGTGGCGACCTTGGAAGAGGGAACGGAACTCCGCCGGAACGGGATTACAGGCTCGATCACGATCTTAGGGGGACTCCTTCCCGATCAGTTCGAGGGCCTGTTTGAATATGACCTGACCCCGGCCGTCTATAACATGGAATGGGCCGAACGCCTCTCCCGGAAGGCCGTCCGGCACCGCAAGACAATTCCGGTACAGATCAAGGTGGACACCGGCATGGGGCGTCTCGGGTTTTCCGCCGGGGAGGCCCCGGAACGGATCGCCGCCATCACCGACCTCCCCGGTCTGAAGATCATGGGGGTCTTCTCCCATTTTGCCTTTGCCGACCTGGACAATCCGGAATGCGTACAGGCGCAATCCGCAGCCCTTTCCCGGATACAGAAAACGGTGGGGGAGAAGGGCATCTCCATCCCCTTCTGGCACCTCTCAAACAGCGGCGCCGTTCTGGCCTTTCCGTCCGCCCTGTTCAACATGGTCCGACCGGGAATCATGCTCTACGGAATCGCTCCTTCGGAAGACTTCTCTCTGCAAGAACCCCTTGCCCCGGTCCTCTCCTGGGAGACCCGGATCATCCATCTCAAGGAGGTCCCGGCCGGGACTCCCCTGAGCTACGGTCACACCTTCGTCACCGGACGACCGAGCCGGATCGCCACACTCCCGGTCGGATATGCCGACGGCTACCCCCGCCGCCTTTCCAACCGGGCACAGGTTCTTCTCCACGGCCACCGGGCCCCCGTGGTCGGCCGGGTCACCATGGACATGACCCTAATCGATGTAACCGGAATTCACGAAACAGCGCTGGGGGACCGTGTGACCCTCCTCGGAAAAGACGGTGGAGAGGAAATCACGGCCTGGGAGCTCGCCCGATGGAACGACTCCATTGCCTATGAGATTCTCTGCGGTATCCGGCGCCGGGTCCCGCGTATCTATCATGATCCGTCGCCGGACCGTCCGGTCTGAAGGAGTTTTTCGTGCTGCATCTGCTTGAAATGCTGGGTCAACTGATCATGAGCTTTTTGGAAGAGACGGGGAAGGTTTTCCTCCTCTTCGGTCAGGCCCTGCGGTGGAGCCTTCGCCGCCCCCTTTACGCCCGGCTTATCATCCGGCAGATGTTGGAAGTGGGCGTTAATTCCATCCCGGTCGTTTTGATCACGGCCACCTTTACCGGGATGGTCCTGGCCCTGCAGACCCACACCGGCTTCCAGCGATTCAACGCGGAAAGCCTCGTGGGCACGGTCGTCGCCCTCTCCATGACCCGGGAATTAGGACCGGTGTTGACGGGGCTGATCGTTGCCGGACGGGCCGGTTCCGCCATGGCCGCGGAGCTGGGAACCATGCGGGTGACGGAACAAATCGACGCCCTCTACACCCTGGCGACGAACCCGGTCAAATACCTCGTGGTCCCCCGTCTCATCGCGGGAATCCTCATGCTGCCGGTGATGACCGTGCTGTCCGACATCGTCGGGATCTACGGCGGCTTCTTTGTCAGCGTCCGGGTTCTGGATGCCAACCGGACCATCTATCTGCGACGGACCTGGGACTTCCTGCAATTCAGCGACATCTACAGCGGTCTCGTCAAAGCAGCCTTCTTCGGTCTGGTCATTTCACTGATCGGATGTTATAAGGGATTTTACACCCGCGGCGGCGCAGAGGGGGTCGGACGGGCCACCACCGGTTCCGTGGTGATCTCCTCCATGGTGATCTTGATTTCCGACTACATCCTGACGGCCGTTCTCTTTTAAGGCCGAGGAAAAGGGACAGCGCGAACAAATGATCAAAATCGTCGATCTCTATAAATCTTTTCAGGCAAAACCGGTCCTGCAGGGTGTGAATCTCGACATCCGGGACGGCGAGAGCATGGTGATCATCGGCGGGAGCGGTACGGGAAAGAGCGTTCTCATCAAGCATATCATCGGGATTCTGCGTCCCGACAGCGGTCGGATCTATGTTACGGGAGACGAGGTCACCCTGATGAACGAGCAGGAGCTGAACGACATGCGAAAAAAGTTCGGGATGCTCTTCCAGGGCGCCGCCCTCTTCGATTCGCTCAGTGTCTGGGAAAATGTCGGATTCGGACTTAAGCAACATTCCGCACTATCGAATGATGAAATCTTTGAAATCGCCACGGAAAAGCTTGCCATGGTCGGGCTCTACGGGGTGGAGGAACTCCGTCCGTCGGAACTTTCCGGGGGGATGCAAAAAAGGGTCGGCCTGGCCCGCGCCATCGCCATGGAACCGGAGATCCTTCTCTACGACGAACCGACGACCGGACTCGATCCGATTAACGCCGACATGATCAACAACCTGATCATCGAGATGCGGGAGAAATTAAAGGTCACCTCCGTGGCGATTACCCACGACATGGTCAGCGCCTACAAGATCGCCGACCGGATCGCCATGATTCACCAGGGGAAAATTATTGAAGTGGGAACGCCCGAAGAGATCCGGACCACCGACAACCCCTACGTTCGTCAATTCATTTCGGGCAACGCCGAGGGACCCATTACGGAAGATCTGGAAAAAGCACTGATGGAGAGGAGCGGCAAATGAAACTGACACCTGAAACCAAGGTGGGCATCATCGTATTTCTCGGGATCATGATTCTGACCTACATGTCCTTCCAGGTCGGGGAATTCCGGGTTTCCAAAAATGTCGGGAAATCGATTAACCTCATCTTCGACTCCGTGGCCGGGCTGAGCAAAGACGCCTCCGTGCAGGTCGCGGGCGTCGAGGTCGGCAAGGTATACAAGATCAGCCTCGTCAACGGAAAAGCTCACGTCAATGTCCGGATTTATGCCGATCTCAATATCGACCGGAAATCCCGTGCCTATATCCGGTCGGTGGGACTTCTGGGCGACAAGTATATCGACATCGCCCTGGGAAATTCCGGAAGTTATCTGAAAGACGGCGGCACCCTCATCTCCCCGCCGGAGAGTGAAGACATCGGGAAACTCGTGGGCAAGCTCTCCTCCATCGCCGACGATTTCAAGGAGGTCTCTTCATCCTTGAGAAACACATTGGGCGGTACCGAAGGGGAGGCCTCCATCCGGCAGATCCTGAAAAATTTCCGGGACCTCGGCATCACCCTCAACCGCATGGTCGGCCGAAACGAAGAACGCTTCACCCACATTATGGAAAATATCGATCAATTAAGCGGAACGCTCAACCAAACCCTTGGAGCACACCGGGCGGACATCGATCAGACCCTCACCAACGCACGCTCGGCGAGCACCTCCCTGGACAGCATCTTCCGAAAGGTCGATGAGGGGCAGGGGACGATGGGGAGACTCATCAACGAAGACGACCTCTCGGAGAACCTGAATCAGGCCCTCGTTTCCGCCAACGACGTACTGGGGGTCAAGAAGAAGTACCGCACCTACGTCGGGCTACGGACGGAAGATCTGGTGGAGGCGAAAGACGCCAAGGGATATGTCTCGCTGGAGCTTCTCCCGAGGAAGGACAAGTTCTATCTTTTCGAGCTGGTCAGTCCCGAAGGGACCAAGGGAAATCGGTCGCAAAGCCGGACGGTAAGCCATATCACGAACAGCGGCCCCGGCGCCGGGTCCGCATTCTTCCCTGTTGACGTCACCCAAACCGTCGTAAAAGAAAAAACCTCAGACCGCCTCATGTACACGGCCATGTTCGGCAGGCGCTTCGGTCATACTTCGCTCAGGCTCGGTCTGGAGGAGAGTGCCGGCGGAATCGGAATCGACCACACCTTCTTCGGAAACCGGCTGGGACTCCACCTGGATCTCTGGGATTTTCAGGGAGATAACAGCTTCGGCGGCAGCGCCCATGCCAAGGTCCGGGCCGACTTCAACTTCCTGAAATATTTCTACCTCAACGCCGGATACGACAACTTTCTGAACAACGAGGACTCCTCCCTCTTTTACGGGGCCGGGATCAAATTCAACGACGAGGATATCAAGGACCTTTTCAGCCTCCTCCCGCTCAAACGCTGAAAAGAAAGTAACATGGCAAACGAAAAATATACACAAAAAAGATCCGGTACCGGGACCAGCGCATTCGGGAGTCCGGGACGTATCAGTCACGATGCCACCAAATTTTATAAAAGCAGATTGTATGAAGGCTTACGTGATACCAAGAAGGTCCGATATATTGAAAACAAAATTCCTGCAAAAAACATCAACAAGATCTTCTGCAAATCCAGTGAAAAAATGGACGAGTTGCCTGATAACAGTATCCATTTAATGGTGACTTCACCTCCCTATAATGTATCCAAAGAATATGATGATAATTTGAGTTTGAACGAACACTTAAATTTACTCAATACTGTTTGGCGTGAAACGTATCGTGTTTTGGTTCCCGGCGGCCGTGCATGTATCAATGTTGCCAATCTTGGCAGAAAACCTTACATCCCGCTTCATGGCTACATCATAGAAGGCATGCAAAAAATTGGTTATCTTATGCGTGGTGAAATCATATGGAACAAGGCTTCAAGCGCAAGTCCTTCAACAGCTTGGGGAAGTTGGCTTTCCGCCGCGAATCCCGTGCTAAGGGATATTCACGAATATATTCTGGTTTTTTCCAAAAAAACATTTTCAAGAAAGAAAAACGATCCGGAAAACACCATTAAAAAAGAAGAATTTCTTGAATGGACAAAAAGCGTATGGACCTTTCAGGCCGTTTCAGCAAGACAAATCGGACATCCGGCTCCCTTCCCTGAAGAATTGCCCCACCGACTGATTCAGTTATATACGTTCAAGGACGATGTTGTTTTGGATCCCTTTGTTGGAAGTGGATCAACCTGCCTTTCCGCGGTAAAAGACGAACGAAATTATGTGGGATACGATATCGATTCTGAATATGTAAAATCGGCGGAGAAAAGAATTGCCGACTATACCAATCAGTTACAATCATCTCAACAATGACGTCGGATCTTATGGTTTATCAACAATAAAGGAAGATGGTGTCGTAAAAAGTCGTTTTCCGGATTCCGTTCGTCCTGAGCCGGCCGAAGGGCCTGTCCTGAGCCGGCCGAAGGGTCGAAGGGCTTCGCGACTTTTTACGACTTCATCAAGGAAATACCGGATGTCCGCAAAAAAATCAAAAACCGCCTATGTCTGTTCGGAGTGCGGCGCCGATCATCTGAAATGGGTCGGGCAGTGTACGAACTGCAACGGCTGGAACACACTGAAGGAGTTCCATCCCGGCGGCGGGAATGGTACGGAAAGAAGCTGGACCACGGGATACGCCGGCACCGAACCCAGGGTGGAAATCCTCAGTCAGGTCGGGGAACCGGACCATCTCCGGATCACAAGCGGGATGGGGGAATTCGATCGCGTCATCGGCGGCGGGTTTATCCCGGGGGCGGTCATTCTGCTGGCCGGCGCTCCCGGCTCGGGCAAGAGTACCGCCCTGCTGCAGATCCTGGCCCATGCCTCCCGCCAATACCGTACGCTCTATGTATCGGGAGAGGAATCGCTGGAACAGATTGCGGGCAGGGCCCGCCGGATCGGCCTGCCGACGGAAAATCTCCGGATGCTTTCGGACACTTCCGCGGAGAGGATCTGTGAAATCGCAGACCGGGAGAAACCGGCGATCATGGTCATCGACTCCATTCAGGTCATGTATCACGAGGGCGTCGATGCCGCCCCCGGCGGAGTCTCCCAGGTCCGGGAATGCACCGCCTTCCTGACCCGCTATGCCAAGGCAAACAATATGATTCTGCTTCTCATCGGGCACGTGACAAAGGACCAGAACCTTGCGGGGCCGATGACACTGAGTCATATCGTCGATACGCAGATCATGTTGTCCTCCACGGACGACTCACGCTTCAGGATCATGCGGGCCACGAAAAACCGTTTCGGGGCCGTCAATGAGGTCGGGCTTTTCGCCATGACCGGCAAGGGACTAAAGGAAGTCAAGAATCCTTCGGCCATGTTTCTGAGCCGCTCCGATGATCCGAAACCGGGCAGTGTCGTCAATGTTCTCTGGGAGGGAAGTCGCCCCCTGTTGGTGGAGATCCAGGCCCTGGTCGTAGAATCACAGTACGGCAACGCCCGACGGCTCGGTGTAGGCGTGGAACAAAACCGGATCGCGATGCTGCTGGCGGTATTGACGAGGCATGGCGGACTCTCTACCGCGGACCAGGACGTCTTCGTGAATTGTGTGGGAGGCATTCGTGTCAGCGAAACAAGCGCCGATCTGGCCGTGATCTTGGGGATTGTTTCCAGCTACCGGGACGTGGCGATCCCTCATGACCTTTTCGTCTTCGGTGAGGTCGGTCTTTCCGGGGAGATCCGTCCGGTCCCGAACGGAGAGAGCCGGATCCATGAAGCCTGTAAACACGGCTTCAAAAAGGCGATCCTCCCGAAGGCCAATCTCCCGAAACGTCCCGGAGCCGACATGGAAATCATCGGCGTCGGGAACATCTCAGAAGCACTTGACGCTCTGTAGTGTCGGCGCATCCGCCCGACGCTTCTCTTTCAAGGAGTACCGATGCTGCGGGACCTGCGCATCCGTGACTTTGCCATTATCGAAGACCTCCTTTTGACCTTTGACGCCGGCCTCAATATTATCACCGGCGATACGGGAGCCGGGAAGTCGATCCTCATCGAGGCGCTCGGCCTGATCCTGGGAGGACGGGGATCCGTCGACATGATCCGCACCGGTGCGGAGGAGGCACGGATTACGGCCCGTTTCGATCTCTCAGGCCATCCGGAAAAGGCAGCATCCCTTGCCGCCCTCGGATTAGAAGTCGACGAAGATGAACTGATCATTCATCGAGCCTTGAGCCGAAACGGAAAGGGCCGTGTGGCCGTGAACGGGGACCCTGCCACGGTAAGGATGCTCACCCAAATCGGCGAAGGTCTCGTCGATATCCATGGCCAACATGAACATCACTCCCTCCTCAAACGGGAGAATCACCTGGCCCTTTTAGATGCCTTCGGCGGCAGCGGCGATCTTCGATCCGCATACCGCGCCGCCTATGACGAACTGACCGGATTGCAGAAGGAGCTGGAGAAACTCGATCAGGAGGAGCAAGACCGGGAACGCCGCATTGATTTCCTCCAATTCCAGATCGACGAGATCGATGCCGTGGCCCCGGTACCGGAAGAGGACGAAGCTCTGGAAGAGGAGGTCCGCCTCCTCTCCCATGCCGAACGGATCACCGAACTGGCAGCGGAGTCCTACAGGCTCCTCTATGAAGAGGAAGACTCTCTGTACGACCGGGCAGGGAGGCTTTCGGCGCTGCTTTCGTCCCTCTCCGAGTTCGACGGACGGGCAAGCGGGATTGCCGATGCGTGCGAGGAGGTGAAGTTCCGCCTGGAAGATATGGCCCATTCCCTGCGGGACCATGCCGGGGGGATCGAGTCCGATCCGGCAAAACTGGCCGACCGGGAAGACCGACTGGAGAAACTGAGAACGCTGAAACGGAAATACGGGGGGACGCTCGCCGAAGTCTTTGACTACCGGCGAAAAGCGGAAGAAGAACTCCACCGCCTGCACAGGGCCGGAGAAAACCGATCCCGCCTGGAAGAAGATTTCCGGAACCGGCTTGCCCGAACGGTCGACCTGGCCGGCAAACTCTCCGCCAAACGGCACCGGGCTTCACAACGACTGGAAGAACGTCTGGAACAGGAGCTGGCCGGTCTGGCCATGGCCGGGACCCGCTTCGCCGTCGAAATCGTTCCCGTAAAACCGGGAGGCAAGGACTTACAAGACGGGAAGGGAGGGACCCTGACCCCGACCGGATACGACCGGGTCGAATTTATGGTCTCACCAAACCCGGGAGAGGAGGCCAAGCCCCTGGTGCGGATTGCCTCCGGAGGAGAGCTTTCCAGGATCATGCTCTCCATCAAAACCGTCCTGGCCGGTGTGGATCGGGTCGGCGTCCTGATCTTCGACGAAGTCGATTCCGGTGTCGGAGGCGGAATTGCTGAAATCCTGGGAAAAAGGCTCCGGGAGGTCGCCGAAGGACGACAGGTCATCTGCATCACCCATATCCCCCAGGTCGCAAGCCAGGGACAGCATCACACCCATATCGCAAAAGAGGTCATTCGAGGGAGAACCTCCGTCTCGGCACACCCCCTGACGCAAGAAGAACGGGTCCGGGAGATCGCACGAATGCTGGGCGGAGTCGAAATCACGGAGACTACGATCCGTCATGCTGAAGAGATGCTCAACCGGACCGCATGATCTCCCGTCCTGGAACCAGTCAAAAAGAAGAGGGCAATGGCCTACGAAGCTCGGGACTACAGAAACCGGATGGAAACGAAAGACCTGGTCTCTTTCCAGGTAATGATCAAGGAGACCGATCTTGCAATCTCGGCCGTCTCGGACCTGAGCGAAGAGGCCCACCGACACCTCCGGGAGATTCGCAGGGGGCTGGAGCAGTATCTCCGGAAACATCCGGAATTTCTCTCCGCCATGGAACCTTTGACCGTAAACCCGGATGCACCTCCCCTGATCCGGGAGATGGCCAAAGCGGGAGAGGCGGCCGGTGTCGGTCCCATGGCCGCCGTCGCCGGAGCCGTGGCCGAGGCCGTCGGGCGGAAACTGCTGGCGCAAAGCCCTGAGGTCATCGTGGAAAACGGGGGGGACATCTTTCTTGTTTCGAAACGGGAACGGATCATCTCGATTGAGGCCGGGGATTCCCCCTTCAGCCGACACATCGGGATCCGGATCGGGAAGGCCTCTCCCCTTGGAATCTGTACATCCTCCGGGACCGTCGGCCATTCCATCAGCTTCGGAAAGAGTGACGCCGTCTGTGTCCTCGCCCCGTCGGCAGCCCTGGCCGACGCAGCGGCGACCGCCGCCGGAAACCGCGTACAGGGACCGGGGGATCTCCGGGAAGCCCTCGATTTTCTCGCACAGATCCCGGGGATCTCCGGCGGACTCATTGTTTTCGGAAAAAAAATGGGGGCATGGGGAGAGGTGGAACTGGTCAAACTCTGAGCAACAGGGAACCTTCGCGGAGTTTCGGAAGGAAGAAAATCCCTACGAAAAAAAAAGAGTTGACAAGATCAAATCCGAGTGTGTATAGTGGAGGTATACCTGATCCGATAAATCCTTAGAATCATAACTTTTCCGTCTGCCGGATCTACCGAACAAGTCCAAGAGGTTTCCAAACTTCCACAAACTCATTCTTGAACGTCCATCATTCAAACCGAAGTTTAGTATACCGCCTCAACGATTGCCGGAAGGAACTTACATAAAAACAGAATTTTTTTTAATATCCGCTTCACGCACAACCTTTTGGAGGAGTATGCATGTCGATTAAAGAGAAAAGCGTAAGGAGAAGGATCAAGGTCGATCCGGACAAAGGGAAAGAAGTCGCAGATGTGCCGAAAAATACGGATGCCGATCCGGAAGAGGAATCTTCTCCCCCCGAAATTGTCCGGCCTCCCGAGAAACGGAGCAACGGATCGAAACGGGATATTGTCTTCAACGAGAACAGCCTGAACATCGTGGCCTTGAAAGAAAAGAGTATCGCCGACCTCAACAAGGTTGCCAAGAGCATGAAGGTCGAAGGGGCCAGCGGAATGCGGAAGCAGGAGTTGATCTTTGCGATCCTTCAGGCACAGACGGAAAAGAGCGGCTTCATCTTCGGCGAAGGGGTCCTGGAAACCCTGCCCGACGGTTTCGGATTCCTCCGGTCCCAGGACTACAACTACCTGCCGGGCCCCGACGATATCTATGTCTCGCCTTCCCAGATCCGGCGGTTTAATCTCCGGACGGGAGATACCATCTCCGGCCAGATCCGGCCACCCAAGGAGACGGAGCGTTATTTCGCCCTCCTCAAGGTCGAGGCCGTTAACTATGAAGACCCGGAACGGGCCAAGGACAAGATCCTGTTCGACAACCTGACCCCGCTCTATCCGGATGAACGCCTTACCCTGGAACGGGAGAGTGAAGAACCCTCCACCCGGGTGGTCGATCTTCTGGCTCCCATCGGCAAGGGACAAAGAGGCCTGATCGTCTCTCCGCCGAAGGCCGGCAAGACCATGCTCCTTCAGAATATCGCCAACTCGATTACACAGAACCATCCCGAATGTGTTCTGATCGTACTTCTCATCGACGAACGGCCGGAGGAAGTGACGGACATGGCCCGCAGCGTCCAGGGCGAGGTGGTCAGTTCCACCTTCGATGAGCCGGCCCAGCGCCATGTGCAGGTGGCCGAAATGGTAAGCGAGAAAGCAAAGCGCCTCGTGGAACATAACAAGGATGTCGTCATCCTTCTCGACAGCATTACCCGCCTGGCCCGAGCCTATAACACCGTCGTTCCTTCAAGCGGGAAGATTCTTTCCGGCGGGGTCGACTCCAACGCCCTTCACAAACCGAAGCGTTTTTTCGGCGCCGCCCGGAATATCGAAGGGGGCGGCAGTCTCACCATCATTGCGACGGCCCTCATCGATACGGGAAGCCGGATGGACGACATTATCTACGAAGAGTTCAAAGGGACCGGGAACATGGAGATTCATCTGGAGCGGAAACTCCTGGAAAAACGGATCTTCCCGGCCATCGACATTCCCCGCTCGGGAACCCGGAAAGAGGAACTCCTGGTTGACAAGGACGATCTCAACCGGATCTGGATCCTGCGGAAGCTCCTTCACCCCATGGGTGTCGTAGAAAGCATGGAATTTCTTCTCGACAAGCTGAAGGGAACCAAGGACAACAAGGAATTCCTGGCCGCCATGAACCAGTAACAACCGGCGGGACATTGACTCAGGGAAGGAGTTTTTCCAAGTCGTCGGAAGAGATGCCGTTGATTCGGAGGACTTTCACTCTCGAGTGTTCTCCCTTGAGGAGGGTAATCTTTGACTTGGCGATACGGAGTTTCTTGGCAAGGAATTTGATGCACTGCCGGTTGGCGGCCCCCTCCACGGGGGGCGCGGTAATTCGCAGTCGAAGGACGGCTTCCGCAACGCCCACAACCTGATCCCGCGAGGCGCCGGGCTGGATCCGGACCCGCAGCGTCATCCCCTCCGGATCTTCTTTCATCACACAATCCAGCATCAGATCATCCGGACATCGCTGTCGATACGCAGTTCCTCCTCGATGACCTTCTGGTCCTGATCGAGGATCTTCTTGTAGGAATCAACAAGACTCCCCACTTTGGCAAGGAATTCCCGACGTATCCGTTTGAGGTGATCGATCCCGTTTTTCAAGGCGGCCTCCTCCTCCCGTGCCCCCTGGAGGATCTCCGCGGCCTTGAGTTCCGCCTCCCGGACGATCTGCCTCCCCTTTTCTTCAGCCCGTTTCCGTTCTTCCTCGAGGAGTTGTTGCAACCCCTCCAAGGTCTTGCGCATGGAGTCCTCCCGCTCCTTGATCTCCGAGAACTCCCGTTCCTTCTTTTCCAGAGCCTCCTTCAGGGAATTTTTCTTGATGATCAGTCCCTCCATCTCCAACGTGATCATCTCCAGAAAGGTCTCCACCTCTTTCACATCGAAACCGCGGAAGGCCGTGGAAAACTGTTTCTTTTTGATCTCGAGGGGACTTAGGCTCGTAAGGTTTTCTGCCGACATAGAAACCTCCTCTTGTGCCGCCTACCGTATCCGGAAGGCGATTTCACTCAAGGTTTTCACAACAAAAAGATCCACAAAATAGAGCAACAGGATCAGGACAAAAGGAGAAAAATCAATCCCGCCGGCCATGGGAAGATAGCGCCGGATCCGGTAAAGTGCCGGTTCCGTCGCCCCCCGCAGAAAGCGGATGATCGGATTGTAGGGATCCGGATTCACCCAGGTAACCAGCGCGGCAATAATCACAATCCAGATATAGGCTTGAAGGATCATATGGAGGATCTGGGCAAATGCGCCCAGAAAATTACCGAAGACAAACATCTATTTCTTCTCCTTTCCCAGTTCGATTGACCGTTGCGTCGCCGCCGCCACCGCATTGGAGAGAACCGCACGGAATTTTCCCTTCTCCAACGCATGGAGCCCCGCGATCGTGGTCCCCCCCGGCGACGTCACCATGTCTTTGAGTTCACCGGGATGACGCCCGCTTTGAAGGGCCATTCCCGCCGCCCCCCGGACGGTCCAGACGGCCAGTCGGTTTGCCGTCTCCCTGGGGAGTCCCTGCCGCACACCGGCATCGGAAAGGGCCTCCAAAAGGACGAAGACATAGGCCGGTCCCGAACCGGAAAGACCGGTCACCGCATCAATCATCTTTTCGGGGACTTCCACCGTCTCACCGACGGCATCGAGCAGTTGCAGGGCCGTCTTCTTCCCGGCGCTCTTGACCCGACCGTTATAGGCCAGTGCCGAAACTCCCTCTCCGATCAGGGCCGGGGTATTCGGCATCACCCGCACAACAGAGACCGGACTTGCCAATTCTTCCTCTATCCGTGCGATGGGAACGCCGGCGGCAATGGAAATGACCAGTTTTTTCGCCGTCACCGCCGGGGCAATCTCGCGAAGCACGGCATCGATTACCTGGGGTTTGACGGCCAGGACAACGACATCGGCCCAGGCCGTCAGTTCCACATTGTCTTTCGCGGCCTTGACCTTGAATCCGCCCGTCGTGGCCCGAAGTTTTTCCGGATCCGGATCATGGACCCGGATATCGCCGGCAGAAGCAACCTTCGCCGAAAGCCACCCTGCGAGGAGGGCACCTCCCATATTGCCGGTCCCGATCAATCCGATCTTCGTTTTTTTCATCTTCGTCTCATCTCCACCGGAGCCGGGAACTCCGGCCGGTCAGCGGCGTTCACCAAAGAGAAGGGTTCCCACACGAACCATCGTTGCCCCCTCTTCTACGGCGACTTCAAAATCGTGGCTCATCCCCATGGAGAGATGCGTCATGGGCGTCCCGATAAGTCCTTCGGCATTGACCCGGTCCCGGAGTTCCCGGAGCCGCCGATAAATCGGCCTTCCTGATTCAGGGTCAGCGGAATACGGAGGAATGGTCATCAACCCCTGAAGCTGAAGATGCGGCATCCCGGCAACCGCTTCAATCAGATCCGGCGCCTCGTCCGCCGCCACACCCGACTTACTCGTTTCTCCCGAGATATTGACCTGCACCAGGACGGGAAGACGCTTCTCCCGCTTGCCGGCCTCCCGTTCCAGTGCCTCCGCTACACGCAGACTATCGACGGATTGGACCATTTCAAAAAGGGACACGGCCAGGGAGGCCTTATTGGTCTGAAGGTGGCCGATCAGATGCCAGGGGATTTTCTTCCCGATTGATGCGATTTTTTGCCGAGCCTCCTGGACCCGGTTCTCCCCCAGGACCTCAACTCCCGCGGCAATCGCCTCCTCTATGCGGGAGACCGGGACGGTCTTGCTGACCGCGACAAGGGTCACCGAATCGGGGTTGCAACCGACCTTCCGGGACGCCCGGAAAATCCGGGTTTGAATCTCTTCCAGATTGCGGACAATCGACAAGGGTTCGCCTTTCTTCCCCCGGGGGAGTCAACTACTCCTCTTCCCGGAGCATGATCAAGGCCATCATCCGACCGGTCTCCCCTCCCCCGTTTTTCCGGTAGGAATAAAAGGTCCGTGGATGACAGGCGGTACAGAGATCGACATGAAAGATACGGTCTTCCTCCAGCCCGCTTCCGAGCAACGCAAGGTGATTCATTTTCCGCAGATCGAGATAGACGGAACCCTTCCTGCGGGACAGAACCTCCCCGGCCTCCGGCAAAAGGTGTTCCACCTCTTCTGCAATCTCCTCTCCCACTTCGTAACAGTCCCGTTCAATGGCCGGGCCGACGGCTGCATAAAGTTCCGCCGGCAAGGAGTGGAAGTCTCCGGCCATCCGCCGGACCACATGAGACAGGATCGATCGAAGACTCCCTGCCCGCCCTGCGTGGACCGCAGCGATGACCCGATGGACCGGATCGTAAAGAAGGACCGGAACACAATCGGCCGTGAGTACCCCGACGGCCACTCCCGGCTGGTCCGTTACGATGGCATCCGCTTCCGCCTGCCGGAATTCCACGGCGGGCGTCTCCTTTCGTTCAATCCGGATCACCCGGCTGCCATGAACCTGTTTCACCGTGTAGACCTCCGGATTCCCCGCTTCGAGTGCCTTGATAAACACGCACCGGTTGATCTCCACCAGGTCCGGATCCTCCCCGACATTGAGGCTCAGGTTCATGGTCCCGTAGGCCCCCGCGCTGACACCTCCGATGCGGGTGCTGAAGCCGTGACGGATCTCCGGCAACGCCTCCAGGACCGGAACGGAATAGAACTTCACACCTTCATGCACATGAACATTGTATTGCTTCATTCTTCCGCTTCCGTTTCTTCCGGTCCCCGGCAGACACCGCAACGCCCGCAACGCAGGTCCTCCGGACAGGGTGGCGTATAACTGCCCGTATTCGCCCTTTCGTACTCGCGAAAGAGGTAGTCTCTCCGGCACCCCTCCCCGACAATATCCCAGGGAAAAATCTCCTCCCGCTCTCTCGGCCGGAAGGGCCAGTCCCCGGCCCCCAAGGGATCCCGGCGGAGAACCCGGCTCCAGTTTCCCCGGTCCCGAACCACGGACAAGATCAGTGCCGAGAGCCTTCGATCTCCACGCGCAAACATCCCCTGGATGATCGCCCATTTCGGGAGATCATGAATCACCGTAATATTCCCTTCACGGCGCAGATTTTTTTTAATATATCCTATTTTATTCGTCAATGCATCTTTTTTATTCATGGGAAACCACTGGAATGGAGTGGCCGGCTTCGGCACGAAACAGTTCAGACTCACCGTAATCCTGCCGATCCGCCCCCGGGGTTTCCCTTCATCAAGCTGGACCTTCTTCATCTTCCGCACCAGTTCGACAATGGCATGGATGTCCGATTCTTCCTCAAAAGGGAGCCCCACCATGAAGTAAAGCTTGAGATTCAGGACCCCCGCAGCAAAGACCCGTTTTGCCGCACCGAGGATCGTCTCCTCCGTCAGGTCCTTGTTCATCCGGTCCCGCATCCGCCGGCTCCCCCCTTCCGGCGCCAGCGTAACGGTCTTGTGCCCACTCTCCACCAGTGCATCAAGAAGGGTCGGGGTCAGTGAATCGGCACGGAGGGAGGAGACGGAAATTCCCGCCCCCTGCCGCCGCAGGCTTTTGAGCAGACCCTCCATGTACGGATAATCGGAAACCGCCGTACCGACGAGGCCGATCCGGTCGGAAAGTGTCAACCCGGCCCGAACCGACTCGAGGACGGCGGAAAGTGGTCGGAAACGGGGAGGGCGATAGAGATACCCTGCGGCACAGAAACGGCAGTGCCGGCCGCACCCCCGGTCGAGTTCGATCAGGAACATATCGTTCAGTTCCGTTTCGGGAGTGAGAATCCTGGAAACCGTGGGAAAACGGGAAAGGTCTGTAATCCGGCGGCGGGAAATCCGCTCCGGGAAACCGGGCGACGGTTCAACCCTGCTTATCCGACCGTAAGAATCAAAATTAAAGGTATAGGCAGAAGGAATGTAGACCCCGGGAAGATTTCGTAAAACGGGAAAAATTTCATCCGTGGGGGGAAACGAGGATGCGGAAACTCCGGCAATCCGGTCCAGCACTTCCGGAAGAAGTTCTTCTCCTTCTCCCACGAAGATCAGATCGGCAAAATCGGCTATCGGTTCCGGGTTAAGGGTCACGGCCACGCCGCCGATCCAGACCTGCGGATCGCGGCCGGGGCGTCTCTCCTCCCGGAGCGGCGGGACTGCGCCCCCCACCAGAATCTCCGCCAGGTGAACGTAATCGAGCTCGAAAGAGACGGAAAAGGCCAGGACATCAAAGGAGGCAAGGAGACTTCCCGATTCAAGGGACCGGTACAGCTCCCGTACATTTCCGGTTTTCTCCCTCTCTTCCCGGTCCGGCAGAAAAACCCGCTCACAGGAAATATCGGACCGCAGATTCAGCAGATGATAAATCGTCTGGAATCCGAGGTTGGACATCCCCACAGGATAGGTGTTCGGATAGACCAGGGCCACGCGGAGCCCGCCCGGCACGGGGTTCCATCTCTCGCCGTATTCGGAGGCAAGGCGTCCTCTCCGTTTCTCCTCAAAGGTACGAAACATGCTTCACGGCCGGATTCATTGCATTGCAACCATGCAATCAATCCAGCTGCTTTCTCAGAAAAGTGGGGACATCCAGGTCATTCGCATCATAATTCCCCCGCGTGTCCAGGTCCAGGTTCAATCTCCCTTTTCGCAGGTAGGTCGGTGTCTCGACGGCCTTTCCGCCGGCGAAGGTTTCAAAGTTGACCGCCTTCTTCAATACCGTCTCCTCCGCATCCGCCGGAGCTTCCTCGAAACCGGTGGCGATCACCGTCACCTTCAGGGAATCCCCCAGGTTCGGGTTGATGGCGGAGCCGAAGATGATGTTGGCTTCTTCATGGGCCTCTTCCTGGATAATACTGGTTGCCTCATTGATCTCATAGAGGGTCATCTCTTCCGTCCCGGTGATATTGATGAGGACCCGACGGGCCCCGTCCATGGAACCGTCTTCAAGGAGGGGCGAAGAGATCGCCTTGTGCGATGCCTCGACGGCCCGCCCTTCGCCGGTGGCAATCCCCGTCCCCATGACGGCACGGCCCCGGCCGGTCATGATGGCCCGGACATCGGCGAAGTCGACATTCACCAGCCCCGGCGTGGTGATCAGGTCCGAGATCCCCTGCACCGCCTGGCAAAGGACGTCATCGGCGATCTTGAAGGCATCAAAGAGGGGGGTGGTCTTGTCGATGATCCCCAACAGACGCTGGTTCGGAATGACAATCACCGTATCGACGACCTCCTTCAGGTCGGCCAATCCCTGTTCGGCCTGGAGTGCCCGCTTCTTCCCCTCGAAGTTGAAGGGCTTCGTCACCACACCAACGGTCAGCGCCCCGGCCTCCCGCGCCAGCCGCCCGATCACCGGCGCGGCGCCCGTGCCGGTCCCCCCTCCCAGACCCGCGGTGATGAAGACCATGTCCGCGTCCTGGACACACTCCTTAATCCGCTCCTGATCCTCCAGCGCCGCCTGGCGGCCGATCTCCGGGTTCGCCCCGGCCCCCAGCCCCTTGGTCACCTTCGCACCGATCTGGAGTTTCAACGGTGCCAGATTGCTTCCCAGTACCTGGGAATCGGTGTTCACCGCGACAAAATCGACCCCCTCCAGTGCGGAGTGAATCATGGTGTTGACGGCATTGTTCCCGCCGCCTCCCGCCCCGATGACGGTGATTTGTGCCTGCCGCATCACTTCTTCCGCAAATTCAAACTTCATCGGCTCTCCCCCTTTCTATAAAGTTAAAAAAATCATTCCCGGCGGAGCCCCCGCTCAACGGGTGCTTCTCCGCCGACCCTTTCAGAAGAATTCCCCCAGCCATCGTTTCATTCGTACCCAGGTCTTATTGAACAGGCCTTCGCCGGAAGGGGACAGGGCCGAATCGGCCAGGTTTTCAAACCCATACTGCACCAGCCCGATCGCCGTCGCGTACATAGGGCTGGAAATCACATCCACCAGCCCGCCGATGTCCCGGGGTTTCCCCAGGCGCGCCGGCAACTGCATGACCTCTTCGGCGATCTCCACGACCCCCTCCAGGAGGGCCGTTCCCCCCGTCACAACAAGGCCGGAGGCAATCATGTCTTCATATCCGGTTTTGACGATTTCCCGCTTGATCAGGCTGAACAGTTCTTCCACACGGGGTTCAATGATCTCGCTCAAAATTTGTCGGGAGAGGATGCGAGGATCCCGTCCCCCGACACTGGGCACCTCAATCGTCTCGTCATCCCGGACCAGAGCGGTCTTGGCACAGCCGTATTTGATCTTGATCCGTTCGGCCTCACTGATCGGCGTCCGGATCCCGACGGAGATGTCATTGGAAACATTGTTCCCGCCGAGGGAGAGGACCGACGTATGCCAGATACTCCCGTCGAGGAAGATCACCATGTCCGATGTCCCGCCTCCTAAATCGACGAGGGCCACCCCTAATTCCTGCTCCTCCGGTGTTAAAACGGCAAGGCTTGAGGCAAAGGGTTCCAGCACAATACCCTTGACCTCCAACCCCGCCCGGTTGCAGCTCTTAATAATGTTGTGGACCGACGCAACGGCTCCGGTGACGATATGGACCTCCGCCTCCAGCCGGACACCGGAGATCCCGACGGGGTCCTTGATCCCGTCCTGGTCGTCGACAATATATTCCTGGGGGAAGACATGGAGGACCTCACGATCGAGAGGAATGGAGATGGCCCGGGCCGCATCGATCACGCGGGCTACATCCCCGCGGCTGACCTCCCGGTCCTTCACGGCCACCACACCCCGGCTGTTCAAACCTTTGATATGCCCGCCGGCGATCCCGGCATAAACGGAATTGATCTCCGTTCCCGCCATCAGTTCCGCCTCTTCGACGGCCCGCTTGATCGTCTCGACCGTGCTGTCGATATTAACGACGACCCCCTTCCGCAAGCCCTTGGAGGGGCTGGTCCCCAGCCCGATGATCTCAATCTTCCCTTCGGCGTTTTTTTCACCGATCATCGCACAGACCTTGGTGGTCCCGATGTCAAGCCCTACGACGAGGCGATCCTTCTTCGGCAATGTCTCTTCCTCCCTACGGGGTCACAACTTCCCCGTCCCTTCTCTTTCCAGTTTGGAACGGCCATTCCTTCATGAGGCCACCTTTCGGACAACCCGGACCGGTCTTGCCGTTCGGACCACCACCTGATTCCGGAAACGGAGATCAATCGACTTGACCTTCCATTTGCGGTCCGCCAGGTCTTCCACGACCCGTTTCAGCCGGACAAGCTTCTGCAGAAAATCCTCCGATCCGCAGCAGATCTCAAAACCACCGGTCGAGGGATGGAGAATGAGCCCCCGGCGGGAGGACAATTCGATCTCCCCGATCTCCGACGGCGGAGGGTAACCGAAATTCTCCATGGTCTCCACCAGACACAGGGCCGCCCGCAACTCTTCCGTTGACGGTTTCCCTTTCTCCCGGACATGGAGCAACGGAAGAGGGGAACTCCTTTTCCCCCGGATACGCTCCAGGACCCGGCCTTCCCGGTCAACCAGCCGGTCACCTTCCGCGGTCCGGAGGCGGGCAAAGGGACGCCTTTCCCAAATCTTCAGATAGACATGATCCGGCAGTTCCCGCCGCAGGAAGGCCTCTTTTACGTAAGGCTCACGTTCGAGGTCCTGCTGCACCTGCCGCAGAGGGAGCCGAAAGATATTGGTCTTCAGGCGCCTTTCATAACGCCGGGCCACCTCTTCCGGCAAGTGATGATCGCCCACGATGGTAATCTCTTTCACTTCAAAATAAGGCGAGGTCAGCAGAGCATGAACGCCCGCGGCAAAAACCGAAAGGACCAGCAGAGCCGACAGGACCTTGCCCCCCTGCACCCCCCATCGCCACAATGTTTCGCGACGTTTATTTTGACCCGTCTTCTGTTTGCGGACCTTCCGGAGAAGGAGTCTTCTTGAATTCCGGATCCGCTTGGTATGATAATCTCTCATCGCAACGTACCATTTCGGTGATCCGGTTTATTATAGTGATTACTTTTCGTCTTTAACCTTGCCTTTTCCATGCCTTGCTTTTCTCCATGTTCCTCATGGTGAATCCCTTTTTATTTTTCCTTTGACTCCCCGCCGGCCTTATTCCCGCGCAACGCTGTTTCTAAAATCCGCTCCACCAATTCCCCGAAAGGGATCCCCGCCGCCTGCGCCGCCTTGGGCAGCAGACTGGTCGCCGTCATCCCGGGGATGGTGTTGACCTCAAGGACGGAAGGCCGCATCCCTTTGGCCAGGATCAGGTCGACCCGGCTTACGCCCGAACAGCCGATCAGGCGATGAACCCGAAGAGCCGCCTGCTGAACCTTCCGGGTCACCGCCGGGGAGAGGGGCGCCGGAACCAGGTATTCCGTATCCCCCGATTCATACTTGGCGGCAAAATCATAAAAGCCTCCTGCGGGCCGGACCTCCACCACCGGCAGGGGGGTCTGGTCAAGAATCCCGACCGTCACCTCCCGTCCGGGGACATATTGTTCCACCAGGACCTGATCGGAATAGGCCAGCGCCTGCCCGACAGCCTCCTGCAATTCACGGAAGGTTGCAACCCGGGCGATTCCGATGGTCGATCCTTCGTCGGCCGGTTTCACGACGGCCGGATAGGGGATACCGGAATAACGCTTCCTCCGCTCCTCGATGACAACGAAATCGGGCGTAGGGATCCCGTGATAACGGAGGAGCTTCTTTGTAAGGATCTTGTCCATGGCAACGGCGCTGGATTTCACGCCGGAGCCGGTATAAGGAATGCCCAGGACTTCGAGAAGCCCCTGCACGGTCCCGTCCTCTCCCGCCTTCCCGTGGAGGCAGATAAAGGCAACCTCAATGCCGTGCCGCCGGATCAGCGAGACAAGATTTTCGGCCGCATCGAGGGAAACGGCTTTGTAACCCTTTTTCCGCAAGGCTTGAAGGACGGCCGTACCGCTCTTCAGGGAGACCTCCCGCTCCGACGAGGCCCCGCCCATCAGGACACCGACCTGCATCGATTTCAGGCTGCGCTTTTTCCGCTTTGCTTTCACAAAAGGTCCCTCATTCCTGACAACACCCGCCGGGGGGAAAATCTCCTACCAGACGGATCTCCGGTTTCAGCACAATGCCGAAGCGCCCCTTCACTTTTTCCCGTACCTTCCCGATCAATTCCAGCACATCCACGGCCCGGGCATGACCCCGGTTGACAATGAAATTGGCATGAACCTCCGAGACCTCGGCATCCCCCACCCGAACCCCCTTCATTCCGCAGAGATCAATCAACCGTCCCGCCGTCTTGCCGGGGGGGTTTTTAAAGACACAGCCGGCCGAGGGGAGCGAAAGGGGCTGCTTCTTCTTTCGTTCGGCCCAAAGTTTTCGGATCGTCCTGAGAATCACGCCGGGGTCCCCTTGTTCCAGAATCAATTCCGCCTCCACGATCAGGCGGTCGTCCGGGAGTCCCGACTTGCGATATCCGAAGTCGATCCGGTCGGCCTCCCATCGTTCGAGCCGACCGTTCCGGTCCATCATCGTGACCGCCGTCAGGCGATCCGAGATCGACCCGTCACCTGTTCCGGCATTCATCCGGACGGCCCCCCCGACCGTCCCGGGGATCCCGGCAAGAAACTCCAGCCCCCCCCATCCCTCCCGGGCCAGGGACTGCAGAAGTTCCGGCAGAAGCATCCCGGCGCCGACCCGAAGATTCTCTCCTTCACGGTCCATTGCCTTCAAGGCACGCATCATAATCACCCTCCCCCGGATCCCGGCATCGGCCACAAGCAGGTTGCTCCCCCCGCCGACAACGACGATCTCCTCCCCCGGCGGGAGCCCGCGAAGAAGTTCGGCAAGATCCGAAATCGCGGCGGGGCGGTGGAAACGATCGGCCGGCCCCCCGATTCTCCAGGTCGTATGCCATGCCATCGGCTCATCAAAAAGGATCTCCCCGCTCACGCCTCGCCCAATCTCCGCAGCAATTCCTCTCCAACCTTATAGATATCGCCGGCCCCCAGGGTCAAGACAAGGTCTCCCGGCTGCAGACGGGAAAGAAGGTGATCCACGATCTCCTCCTTCTTCGGGATCAAGGTCACATCCCGGTGCCCATGTCCCTGGATCCCCCGCATCAGTCCCTCGGCGGTCACACCGGGAATCGGGGTCTCTCCCGCCGCATAGATTTCCGTCAGCACGAGAAGATCGGTCTGATTGAAGGCGGTGGCAAACTCTTCGAGGTGGTCCCGTGTCCGGGTGTAGCGATGCGGCTGAAAAATCGTGACCACGCGACCGGCCTGCATTCCTCTCGCCACCGACAGGGTCGCCTGAATCTCCGTAGGGTGGTGACCGTAATCATCGACGATCCGGATCCCTCCGGCCTCTCCGACAAGCGTGAAGCGGCGCTGCACACCGGCATAGGTCGTGAGTCCCTCCCGGATCACGTCCGGGGTCAGCCCCAGTTCCACCCCTACGGCAATGGCCGCCAAGGCGTTGAGAACGTTGTGGAGTCCGGGGGCTCCCAGTTCGAATTCTCCGATTGATTTCCCGCACAAGGTCACTTCAAAAAAACTTTTCAAACCGTTCTGACGGATACGGGAAGCCCTCAGATCAACCTGGGCGGATGTGCCGTAGGTAAAGAACCGCTTCTTCACGCCGGGGATCAGCCCCTGTACGTGCAGGTCGTCGACGCAGAGTATGGAGAGCCCGTAAAAAGGGACCTTGTTGATAAATTCAAGAAAGGTACTTTCGATCTTCTCCAGGCTCCCGTAAAAATCGAGATGCTCCGCATCGATGTTGGTCACCACGGCGACGGTGGGAGAAAGCTGCAGGAAAGAGCCGTCCGACTCGTCGGCCTCGGCGACCAGAAAATCGCTCTGCCCGAGCCGTGCGTTGCTTCCGAGACTGTTCAGCCGTCCGCCGATTACGATGGTCGGGTCGATCCCCCCGTATCCGAGGACCGTCGCAATCATGGAGGTCGTCGTCGTCTTTCCATGGGCGCCGGCCACGGCAATCCCGTATTTCATCCGCATCAGCTCCGCCAACATCTCCGCCCGGCGGATGACCGGGATTAACCGGGCCTCGGCCGACCGAACCTCCGGATTGTCCCGGGAGACCGCCGAAGAGATCACCACCACGTCCACATCCTTGACATTGGCCTCACAATGGCCGAGATAAACCTGTGCCCCCAGATCCCGGAGCCGCTCCGTCACCGCCGTCTCCTTGAGATCGGACCCGCTGACACGGTGTCCCAGATTGATCAGCACCTCGGCGATTCCGTTCATTCCCGAGCCGCCGATCCCGACGAAATGGACTTTCCGGGCCTTCTTGTATCGGTTCATCTACACTCCCAAAACCTTTTTCCCGTTTTTGAAACGTCCGCCTTCCCGGCTCATTCCATTCATCGTTCCTCTGCCATCATCCGTTCCAGATCGTCCACCAGATCTTTTGCAGCCGCAGGCCGCGCACACTGCCGGGCAGCATTGCTCATCCGGGCCAGCACCTCCCGGTTTCCCAGCAACTCCCGAACTTCGGCAGACAAGCGCTCCGGGGCCAACTCCTCCTCGGCAATCAGCCTGGCGGCACCGGCCTCTTCCAGCACCCGGGCGTTCTTGAACTGATGATCGTCGGCCGCATAAGGAAAGGGGATCAGTACCGCAGGAAGTCCCGCCGCACACAGTTCGGAAAGAGCGATCGCCCCGGCACGGGAGATGGCCAGATCCGCCGCCTGATAGGCCGGCGCCATTTCGTAGAGATAAGCTTTCACCACCGCCCGGACTCCGGCCTCCCGGTAAGCCTGTCCTGCCGCTTCCGCATCGGCATCCCCGGTCTGATGGAGGAACTGAATCTCCGGATCGTTTCCTTTCATTTTCCGCACCATCTCCATCACCGCCGTGTTCACTGCATGCGCTCCCCGGCTTCCGCCGATGACCAGGACCAAGGGAAGTTCCGGGTCCAGACCGAAGAAGGTTCTGGCCGATCCGGAGTCCCCTTCCCATTGAAGCGATCGGATCGGATTGCCGAGCTTCCGCACCTTCCGCTTCGGAAAAGATTCCGCCGCTTCGTCGTAGGCGGTATAAACCCGGTCTGCAATCCATCCCAGGAGGCGGTTCGTCAAACCGGGGACACTGTTCTGTTCCTGAAGAACGATCCTCCGGCCGGACAAAAACCCCCCGAAAGCCAGAGGACCCGAGGCATACCCGCCGACGCCGACCACCACATCGGGCCGGAAGGACCTCAGGATCGACAGGGAACGGAGAAGGGCAAAGGGAAGTTGCAGAAACGCCCGCAGCTGTTCCCCTTTTCTCTTTCCCTTCAGACCACTCACGGGAATCGTTTCCAAATCAAACCCCTCTTTCGGGAGGATCCGGGTTTCCAGTCCTCCCTCCGTACCGACAAAAAGGATCGCACCTTCGGGATCCCGGCGGAGGATCTCCCGGGCCAGCGTGATCCCCGGATAGAGATGACCTCCCGTTCCCCCGCCGGCAATAACGGCCCTCATCTTTCCCGCGTCCACTTCGAGATATTCAAAAGAATCCCGACTCCGATAAAGGTCATGAGGAGCGAAGATCCTCCATAACTGAGCAGCGGCAGGGTCAACCCCTTCGTCGGCAGCAGGCCGACAACCACGCTCAGGTTTAACAGTGCCTGGATGGAAACCATCCCCGTCAACCCAAGGGCGAGATAGCGGCCGAAGGGGTCGACGGACCGAAGGGCGATCAGCATCCCCCGGTACAAAAAGATCGCAAAGGCCGCCACCACGATGACCGCCCCGATAAAGCCGAGTTCCTCTCCGATGATGGCAAAGATGAAATCGGTGTGCGGCTCCGGCAGGAACAGTCGTTCCTGATGTCCCTGGGCAAGACCTGTCCCGATCACCCCCCCGCTGCCGATGGCGAGAAAGGACTGGATAATCTGGAACCCCGCACCGGCGGCATCCTTCCAGGGATGCAGAAAGGCCATGAAACGGCGGCGCCGGTAGGCCGCTCCCATGATCAGAACATAGAGGAGAGGAATCGACACGAGAACGAGCGAAAAGAGGTAGCGAAGCCGCGTCCCCGCCATGAAGAGCATCAGCATGACCACCGCAGCAAGACTGACGGCCGTCCCGAGATCGGGCTGCAAAAGCATGAGCATGAAAAAGACTCCCAGGATGACCACGTAGGGGGTAAAACCGTAGGCGAAGTCCTTGATCTTTCCCTCCTTTTTCTTCAGGGAATGCGCCATGTAGAGGATCAAGCCCAGCTTGGTCATCTCCGACGGCTGGAACTTCACCCCGCCGACCTGCAGCCACCGCTGGGCTCCGCCGACCTTGACCCCGATGCCGGGGATCAGGACCAGGATCATCAGGAACAGACAGAGTCCCAGAAAGGGAAAAACGAAATAACGAAGATGGACATAGTTGAAATTTGCAGCGAGGAACATCCCGCAAAGCCCGAGGAGTGCGAAGATCATCTCCCGCTTCAGAAAAAAGTATTCATCGTGGTAGAGGTCCATGGCCATGTAGGCGCTGGCTGAATAGACCATGACCACCCCCAGAACACAGAGGAAGAGAACATCGGCCATGAGAATCTTGTCAAAGGACTTCTTCATTGTTCACCCTTCAAGCGCGCGACCTCGGCGCAGAAAACCGCTCCCCGTTCCTCGAAATCGGTGAACATGTCAAAACTGGCGCACCCCGGAGAAAGGAGAACGACATCACCCGGATGGGCCGACTCAAAAGCTCTCCGCACGGCCTCTTCCATCGACGCCGCACGTTCAATCCTCGTCGTACCGGTCAGGTCCTGCTCCATCCGGTTCGCCGCCTCCCCGATCAGAACGAGCGTCGCGACCCTTTCGGTTACGGCCGTCCGCAGATCCCGGTAATCGCTCCCCTTGCCCTGCCCCCCCGCAATGAGGTGGACCGGGACCTTGATGCTCTCCAGGGAACGGACCACGGCGCCCACATTGGTCCCCTTGGAATCGTTGATGAACCGGACCCCCGCCACTTCCCCGACCGACTCCATCCGGTGGGGCAGACCCGGAAATTCCTGCAAAGCCGACCGGACCGCCGAAAGCGTGCAGCCGGAGACCAGGGCCGCGGCGGAAGCGGCCAGGGCATTCTCCAGGTTATGGAGACCGGGGATCCGGATCGCCTCAACGGGAAGGATCTCTCCCCGGAACAGCGGAAGTTCGGAGATCATTTTGCCTCCTGCGGCATAAACTCCCCCGGCAACTTCCCGCTGCCGGCTCACCGGCACAACCTGTGCCCGAAGGTCTCCGGCCAGAGCGACACAGCGGTCGTCATCAAAATTCATCACGGCAAAGTCACCTTCCCCCTGATTCCTGAAGATGCGGGCCTTGGCGGCGGCATACTCTTCCATCCCTGGATAACGATTGAGATGGTCCGGCGACAGGTTCAACAGGACCGCCACATGGGAACGGAAGGAGGCGATCCCTTCCAACTGAAAACTGCTCAGTTCAACCACCCGGTCGGGAGGCGCTCCCTCGTTCCCGACAAGACTCGTCAGGGGGGTCCCGATGTTCCCGCAAACGTCGACTTCGCGTCCATCCGCCCGCAGCATGGCGCCGATCAGCGAGGTCGTCGTCGATTTTCCGTTCGTGCCGGTCACCCCGATGTAGGTTCCCGGAAGGAGACGATAGCCAAGCTCAACCTCGCTGATGATCTCCACCCCTTTCTTTCGGGCTTCCATGAGAGGGCCGGTTGACAGGGGAACGCCGGGACTTACCACGATCAGGTCCGCATCCATGAAGTCCGTCTCTCCGTGGCCGCCCGTCTCCACGGAAATACCCGGAGAAAGTTGCGCCAGAGCGGACGAAAGAAGATCCCTCGGTTTGGCATCGGTCACCCGGACGTGCGCACCTCGATCCAGAAGGACGTTGGCCGCGGCAATCCCGGAACGGGCCAGCCCCACCACAACGATCTTCTTTTCCCGGACGTCCATCTCCAATCGGCCTTCCACGTTTAAGGTCTGCACTTCGGTTCGTCTTCCTTATTCCGGCGGTTATCGCAGCTTCAGTGTTCCCAGGGCCATGAGGGCCAGGATGATCGAAATGATCCAGAACCGCACAATGATTTTCGGCTCCGCCCATCCCTTCAGTTCATAGTGGTGATGGATCGGCGCCATTTTGAAGACCCGCCTGCCCGTCAGCTTAAAACTGGCCACCTGGATGATCACCGATAATGCCTCGATCACAAAGATCCCGCCGATCAGGATCAACAGGATCTCATGCTTGCTGATCACCGCCACCGTACCGATCGCCGCGCCCAACGCAAGGGACCCGATATCCCCCATAAAAACCGAGGCGGGATAGGTATTGAACCAGAGAAAACCGAGACTGGCGCCGGTCATGGAAAAGCAGAAGAGGGTGAGTTCCCCCACCCCCTTGACATAGGGGATCTGGAGATAATTGGCGAACTTCACATTCCCGGTGGCATAGACGATGACGGCATAGACGAGAGAGGCGATCATCACCGGCCCGATGGCAAGTCCGTCAAGTCCGTCGGTAAGATTCACGGCGTTGGACGTTCCCACAATAACGAACATGGCAAAGGGAAGATAGAACCATCCCAGGTCGGGCATCGCCTTCTTGAAAAACGGAAGAGGCAGGCTGGTGGTAATGGAGTCCTCCGGATAAAGGATCAGGATCAGGCAGATCACAAAGGAGAGAACAATCTGAAGGGCGAACTTCTCCCGGGGGCGAAGACCTTCGGAACGATTCTTCGCAAGTTTGATGGAATCGTCGAGTAAACCGATCAGCCCGAATCCGAGAGTGGCCGTCAGGACCAACCAGACATACCGGTTGGTCAGATCCGCCCAGAGGAGCATCGAGACAAAAATGGAGATCAGGATCAGCAGTCCCCCCATGGTCGGGGTCCCCGATTTTTTCTGATGGTTCTGCGGACCGAGCATCCGGATCTTCTGCCCGACATGATACTGTTTCAGACGATTGATCAGGAAGGGACCGACGGCCAGGCTGACCAGCAGAGAGGTCAGGGCCGCAACAACGGTCCGGAAGGTGATATACCGGAAGACGTTGAAAATCTTAATCGATTCATGTAATGGATAGAGGAGATGATAGAGCATTTCTGTTTCTCAACCCTTCCGGATGCACACAAAAAGAGGACAAAACACCGCCTCCCGGCGCTGCCCCTCCCGGTTCCCGAACAATTGCCTTACTCCGTATTTCTCAATTCTTCCACAATCTTTTCCAACCCCACTCCCCGGGAGGCCTTGATCAGGACCCGGTCCCGGGTTTCCAGGATCTTCACCAGATTATCAAAGGCTTCCCGTGCATCCGCACAGCATGCCACATGATGTTCATCCATCCCGCAGCGTTGCGCCTCGTCGGCAATCCATCGGGCCTGCGTCCCCACGGCAATGAGACGGGCAATCGGACCTTCGGCGATCATCCGGCCGACCGTCCGGTGTGCCGTTTCACTGAAGTCACCTAATTCCAGCATGTCGCCCAAGACGGCGATATTTCTCCGGTTCCCGCCAAGGTCCGCCACGGTCTGCAGGGCCGCCGTCACCGAAGCCGGATTGGCATTGTAGGCATCGTTGATCACTTCGGTTCCTCCGGGCAGGAGGAAGGATTCCCACCGCATCCCGGGGAGAGTACAGTCAGCAAGCCCTTGTTGGATCTCGGGAAGTGGGACTCCTGCAACCAGCGAGGCGGCGGCCGCAGCCAGAGCGTTACCGACCTGGTGCCGTCCCGGTTTCGACAGCCGAACGGCAACCTCTTCCCCTTGATAAGAGAGTCGAAAATGAACCGCCCCTCCCTCTCCGGAGGTAATCTCCGCCGCCCTTACATCCGATGAAGGATGGATCCCGAAAGTGATCACCCGTCCCCGAACCTTCTCCGCCAGGGCATAAACCCTGGGATCGTCCCGGTTCAGGACCGCCCAGCCATCTTCGGGAAGATCATCGAGGATCTCCGCCTTGGCCCGGGCAATCTCCTCAACGTTTTTCAGGATCATCAGGTGCGCCGCCGAAACGTTGGTAATCACCACAATGTTGGGCCGGGCGATCTCCCGAAGACGAGTAATCTCTCCGCTCCCGCTCATCCCGAATTCCACTACCGCCGCCCGGGTTTCCGGCCCGAGGCCGAAAAGACTCAAGGGAACCCCGATATGATTGTTCAGGTTCCCCAGGGAACGGTGGGTCTTACGGCCGATCCTGAGGATGGAGTAGATCATCTCTTTGGTTGAGGTCTTGCCGTTGGTCCCCGTGACCGCCACCAAGGGGAGCGAAAACTGCATCCGGTGATAATGGGCCAGGTCCTGCAGCGCCCGCAGCGTGTCGGGAACGGCAATCAGGCTCGCTTCGCTGAGGGAGGCATGCTCCGGGTCCGGCGCCTCCGGCGCCCACCCCTCCCGCACGATCCGGCCCAGTGCCCCCTTCTTCAGGGCCTCCCCGGAAAAATCATGGCCGTCAAAACGTTCCCCGCGAATCGCGACGAAGAGTTCACCGCCCCGGATGGTCCTCGAGTTGATCTCCACGCCGGTGAAACGGAGATCCTTCCCTCCCCGGAGGAGCTTTCCGCCCGTCGCCTTCAGGACATCCGCCGTCGTCAGCAACTTTCGTTCCTCATAACGTAAACCTGCATCCGTAATCTTGTGCAATGACTTTTCTCACCTCTTCCCGATCGTCAAAATGAAACCGCTTCTCCCCGATAATCTGGTAGTCTTCATGCCCCTTCCCGGCCACGACCACGATGTCCCCCGCTTCCGCCGACGAGACTCCCTGCCGAATCGCCTCCCGACGGTCCCCGATCACCTCCACGGCAGATCGTCGATCTTCTCCGATCCCGGTGAGGATCTCCCCAAGAATGGCGCCGGGGTCCTCGGTCCTCGGATTATCGGACGTCACGATCACCCGGTCGGAGAGCCGGGCGGCTACCGCTCCCATGAGAGGCCGCTTCCCCCGGTCCCGGTCCCCGCCGCACCCGAAGACGGTAATCACCCGACCCCGGCAGACTTCCCGAACCGTCTTCAACAAATTCCGCAGGGCATCGTCGGTATGGGCATAGTCCACCACCACCGTAAAACCCGCCCCGGAAATCTTTTCAAACCTCCCCGGCACGACGGAAAGACCGGCAATCCCTTCCTGCAGGATCTTCGCCGGAAGACCGAGAGTCACACCGGCTGCCACCGCAGCCAACAGGTTGGCAACATTGTAACTCCCGCTCAGAGTCGATTCGATTGCGATCGTACCGACCGGCGTTTTGACCGTCAGGGTCAGGCCATCGATGGTATTGTGAAACTGCTCAACCTGGAAATCCGCCTTCTCGTACAAGGCAAAGGTCCGGACCTCTCCTTTCGTCTCCTGCACCAGCCGACGTCCCCAGGGATCATCAACATTGATCAGGGAGACCGTCTCTTCCTTGACATAGGTTTCCGTGAAAAGTTCAGCCTTGGCATGATAGTAGTTCTCCATGGTTTCATGAAAGTCCAGGTGGTCCCGGGTCAGGTTCGTGAAGACCCGAAGATCAAAACAACATTCCCGCACCCGTCCGATCGCCAGGGCATGGGAGGAGACCTCCAGAACAGCCGCCGTCATCCCCGTTTCCTTCATCCGGTGGAGCAACTGCTGCACCTGTAACGACCGGGGCGTGGTATTGGGGGCCGGCAGGGTCTTACCACCCACCTCGTAACGAAGCGTCCCGATCAACCCCGCCGGACGACCGGCGGCCTTCAGAATGCTCTGGATCAAGAGAGAGACCGTCGTTTTCCCGTTGGTCCCGGTAATCCCGACGGTGGTCAATTCCCGGGAAGGATATCCCCAGAAAGCCGCGGAAACCCGGGCCAGGGCATCGACCGTATCAGGGACACGGACGGCGGCAACGCGCTCTAAAGGTTTCGCTTCTTGCAGGATCACCGCCACAGCCCCTCTTTCAATCGCTTCCCCGATATGTGCATGTCCATCGGTATGCTCCCCTTTCACCGCCACAAAGAGATCGCCCGGCTCCACCTGCCGGGAGTCATCCCGGATGGAAGAGATCTCAATGCCCTCCGCTTCGCCCTGAACCTCCGCACCCGGAAGCGCCTGCAGAAGATCCACTAACAGCATCACCCGCTCCCATTGACCTGTGCCAAGGTTGCCTTCCGGTTGTTGCACCGAGTCAGGACCCATTCCGGTGATTGCGGCGGGACCACCCGGAGGTAACGGAGGGTCCGTTCCGCAATCCGCCGAAAAGCCGGCGCCGCCACAAGGCCGCCGTAGTAGTATCTTCCATGAGGTTCATTCACCACGACGATCAGTGCGAATTCCGGCCGGTCGACCGGGACAAAACCGACAAAGGAGCCGATATAATCCTTCCGGGAATACCGTCCCAGTTCGGGATCGAATTTCTGGGCCGTCCCCGTCTTCCCGGCCACCCGGAATCCCGGAACCCCGGCTTTCGGCGCCGTCCCCCCTTCCGAGACCACCGCCTCCATACACCGGATGAGGAAATCCGCCGTCTGACGCGAGATCACCCGCCGACGAACCTGGGGAGGGAATTTCCGCACGACGTTTCGGTCCTCGTCGATCACCCGTGAAACCACATAGGGCTGCATCCGGACCCCTTCGTTGGCAATGGTGGCCACGGCGGAAACAACCTGGAGCGCCGTCACCGAAAGCTCCTGCCCCATGGAAAGCGAGGCCTCGGAGAGTCCCGACCACTCTTTCGTGGGACGCACCATGCCGTTTGCCTCGCCGGGGAGATCGATCCCGGTCTTCTTCCCGAAACCGAAGTCGGTGATGTAACGGTAAAAATCCTTTTCATCAAGATGTTCTCCGATCTTGATCGCTCCGATGTTACTGCTCCGCTGGAGGATCTGCCGGACGGTGAGCCATCCATATTCATGGGTATCATGATAGATGGTGGTACGGAACCGATAGGCGCCGTTTTCGCAGTAAAAGATATCCTTCGGATGAATCACACCCCGGTCGAGAGCGGCAGCCAGTGTCACAAGTTTAAAGGTGGAACCGGGCTCGAAGTTTTCCTGGATCGCCAGATTTCTGCGATCCCGGGCAGAAGCTTCACAAAACTTGTTCGGGTCGAACCCGGGATAGCTCGCCATGGCGAGGATCTCGCCGGTTTGCGGACGGATCATCACCGCCGTCCCGGAGAGGGCCTGGTTCTCTTCGACGGCATTTTTCAGTTCCTCCTCCGCAATGTGCTGGATCACCCGGTCGAGGGTCAGGACCAGGTGATTCGCCCCTGCAGGTTTGATAAATCCTTCCCCTTCATCCATGATCTTCCGCCGCTTGGCATCCACACTGGCCAGAAAGTATCCCGGTTTCCCCTTGAGAAGGGCATCATACTTGTATTCGATCCCTTCGAGACCTTCATTGTCCATCCCGACAATCCCGAGGACGCCTGCGGCCATCGTGCGGTTGGGATAAAACCGCTTGCTTTCATAGAGGGCATGAATTCCGTTGAGGCCGGCCTGCCCCAATCTTTTCAGAATGGAGGGGTTACATTTCCGGGCGATCCATACAAACTGTTTCTTCTTCATCAGGCTTTTCAGGATCCGACGGCGGCGCTTCCCGGTCATACGCGCCAGGATCCGGGCGGCGGCCGGCTTGTTCCCGACCTGCGATGGAACGGCATAGAGGGAAACCGTATCCACACTGATGGCCAGTTCCCGCATCTCCCGGTCGTAGATCGTACCCCGCTTGGGCATGATCTTGACAATTCGCATCTGCTGTTTCTCCGCCCGTTCCCGTAACTTCCGGTGATCGCGAATCTGGAGAGCGTAAAGACGATAGACCACCAGGGCATATCCGACGGCAAAGAGAGCCATCACGAGATACGCCTTGACTGGAAAATAATCTTTCGAGGCTTTTTTTCTCATCCTGACTCTCCCCACGGGATACGATCGGGGGTGCGGCTACTTGACATACAGGATCTGCCCCTCTTCGGGCAGGTGCAGATGCAATTTCTTTCGGGCACGACTCTCCACCCGATCGAGTGAGATCGAAGTCGCATATTCCAGAAGCAGATTGCGCTTCTCCTGTTTCAACTTCCGGTTCTGCTCTTTCAGACAGGCAATCTCATAACCAACCCGGACATACTGCGTCCGTTCCCAGACGGAACAAACCCCGACCAGAACACAGAAAAATACCACGAAGAGAATGGGAAGGCGCACCCGGAGCGGGGTACGGTCCCGCTTGGAAAGGATGTCGATTTTCTGGGTCCCCGTGAAAACCCTGGGGGCATAATTCATTTTTTCTTCCCTCTTTTTTCTGCAATCCGGAGCTTCGCGCTACGAGCGGAAAGGTTCTCCCGCACCTCTTCCTCGGTGGGGAGGATCGGTCGCCTTGTGACCCGCCGCAGGACCGGCTCTTCCTTACAGACACAGACCGGAAAATCGGGGGGACAGACACACCCCTTCGCCAGCCGATGAAAAAACCGTTTTACAATCCGGTCCTCAAGAGAATGAAAGGAAATAACACAGAGCCTTCCACCCTCCCGAAGGAGATCGACGGCCCCGGCCAAACCCTCCTCCAGCGCCGCAAGCTCTCCATTGACGGCAATCCGCAGGGCCTGAAAGGTCCGGGTCGCCGGATGAATCCTGAACCGACGCGCCCCGGGCAGCGCCTTCTCCACCAGGTCCGCCAGCTCCTTTGTGGTCCGGATGGGATGATCCTCCCGGACCCGGCAGATAGCATCCACGATGGGACGCCACCGTCTCTCCTCACCGAAACGGATGAGAATCCCCTTCAGCGTATCCCGATCCTCCCGATTCACCAGATCGCAGGCGGTAGGGATTTCGGCCTGCTGGTCCATCCGCATATCGAGAGGCGCATCGTGAAGGAAGCTGAACCCCCGTTCCGGCGAAGCCAACTGAAAGGTGGAAACACCGAGGTCCATCAGGATCCCGTCGACAACTTCGATACCCAGGGTCTCCATCCGGGAGCGAATCTCCCGGAAATTTCCCTGAACCGGCGTAAATTGAGAACCGAACGGGGCAAGTCGTTCCGCAACCCGGACAACCGCCTCGGAATCGCTGTCGAAACCGACCAGCCGTCCCTCCGGGGAGAGCCGGTTGAGAATTCTCTCTGCATGGCCCCCGCCCCCCAGGGTGCAGTCGACATAGATCCCGTCCGGATCGATCCGCAAGCCCTCGATCGACTCCTTCCACAACACCGGCAGATGCTTCATGGGCATTCGGCATGAAACGTTTTCGCTCCCTGTATCATAAGGACCGCCAGGAACGATCGGTTTACCGGACTAATAGATCGTTTGCAGGTTTTTGCCATGGATGACGGCTACATCAAGATCCGTTGCCAGTCGCTCTTTTTGGATCGCCTGGATACCCCGGCTGCAGTTGGAGAAGTATTTGAAGTCGCTGTAAACACCGACGATCTGGAAGATATTCTTCAGGTATCCACTCATACCGGAAAGAGCAAGACCCCCGCCGGCATCCTTCTGCTTGCCGGCGGTCTGCGACAATTGCTTCAGACTCAGGAAATTCACATGGCTCACAGCCCCGAGATCGAGAATGGAAAAGGCATACCCCCTCAAACGGTAACGATCAATAATGGAGCAAATCCTCTTCATGTCCTCTACGTCGATATCACGATCGAGCTTGAGGACCATGACCTTCACCTTGTCCTGATTCAGGCTTCCCATTCCATCGCCCTCCCTGCCCGGATGCTTTCCGAACCGGACCATTCATCGTTCCATTCCGCAAGAAACCGACTTCCGCAGGAGCGTTCCCTACAACCCAAGCTGCTGCAGAGCCTCCTCCACGTTCAAGGTTTCCTGCACCCGGCCTTCCACTTCCTCCTCCCAACGCTGCCGGTTCCACACCTCGATCCTGTTCAACATCCCGACAACCACCGTCTCCCGGCTGAGGTCCGCATGGTTTCTCAGGTCTTGAGGAATCAGGATCCGTCCCTGCTTGTCAAAACCGCATTCCGCCATGGAACCCAAGACCCAGCGAAAAACGGCCTCCTGATCCGGGGTCCTGAACTGATTGAATTTTGTCTCTTCGAGGGTTTTCCAGACGGAGAGGGGATAGGCACGAAGACAGCGATTATGCTTGACAAGAATCAGTTTTTCTTCAAAATTATCGGCAAAGACTTCGCGGAACTTTGCCGGAAAATTGAGTCTTCCCTTGGCATCAATGTTGTGATTGAAGCGGCCTCTGAACACTTTGTCCCCACTCTCTCCCACATTTACCCACTATGAGACAAAGTATAGCCACGGAAAAAACCAATTGTCAAGGATAATATTGAATTTATCAAGAGTTATAATACATTTCCCCCCGATGAAAAAGATGGGCGTTTTGACAAAAAAACCTACCAATATGAATATTTTATTGTGAGTTTACCGGTATTCGGGGAGAGGAAGGGTCCGGAGTGGGGAAGAATCTTTCATGGAAGGTTGTTGCGTATACAATTCTCTACGTATTCCTTTGCGCCTCTTAAGGCCTCCGTCATGGAAGACCCCCGTGCCAGAGAAGCACAGAGAGCGGCGGAGAAGCGGCAGCCGCTTCCATGGAGATCCCCCGGCACGCGGGGAGAGGCAAAGGAGAAAAATTTCTTACCATTATAGAGAAGGTCGACGGGGTCCCCGGCAAGATGCCCTCCGGTGATCACCACGTTTCTCGGCCCCAGGTCGTGAATCCTTCTGCACATCTCCCGCAGCCATTCACGCTCGGACGGACCCGCCCCGCGACTGACGGCGCTGAAGGCCTGCGCCTCCGCCAGATTCGGCGTCACGACCGTCGCCAGGGGGAAAAGCTCTTCCACCAGGGCCTTGCGTCCCTCCTCTTCCAGGAGAGGGATCCCGTTGGATGAGAAGAGGACCGGATCGATAACCACCACCGGCGGGGCGAAATGTTTCAGAAGACGGGCCAGAACCCGCACGTTTTCCTCCGTCAGGAGCATTCCCGTCTTGAGCCCGTCGATCCGCTCCCCCTGCAGGATCGTTTCCAGTTGCAGGGCAAAGGCCTCCGGCGCCACAGGAAAGGTCCCCCGAACCCCCTGACCATCCTGCGCCGTCAGGGCGGCGATCACGGAACGGCCGGACACGCCAAAACGATCAAAGGTTCGCAGATCGGACTGAATCCCCGCCCCACCCGTCGGATCGGCCCCGGCAACGGTCAACACCTTCAGGATCGGATCTTCACATATCATTTAATACCCCCATCTACACAACAAGGCTCCCGACGAAATCCGTTAACTGTTCCAGGGTCGCGCATTCTCTTAAATCATCACAATAGGGCTTGTACTGCATCACGACATTGGTGGCGGAATACCAGAACTCTTCTTCTTCCGGGTTAAGCCAGATGGTTCTCCGGACCCGCTCCGTGATCCTGCGGAAGGTCTCCACCTTCGGATCGTTCCAGTTGTTCTCTCCGTCACCCAGGACAATCAAGGTCGTATCCTTATCCAGCGCACTGGAGTATTTCTCGAGGAAGGTCTCAAATGCGATCCCGTAATTCGTGAGCTGCCCCAGACCGATACGGTGCTGCTTGACCGCCTTCTCAAAGGCCGTTTCTAGATTGTGTTCTTTGAAATAATAGGAAATCTCATGGGCGGTACGAACAAAGATGAAGGAGCGAATTTTGGAAAACCGGTCCTGCAATCGGTATAACAGCAGAAGCATCAGATGGGCCTCGTAGGCCACGGACATCGAAATATCGCAAAGGGCGACGATCTTTCCTTTTTTGCGGCGGTGAACCCGCCGGCGAAGATCAAAGGGAACACCGTCATAGCGGAGGGAACTGCGAATCGTGTTCTTGATATCCAGACTGCCGTGATGCGCCCGCTTCTCCCGACGGATCAATGCGTCTTTCAGTTTCTGGGCAAGCTTCTCCACGGCTTCCTTTACCCGGGCATGTTCCTTGAGAGTCAGGCGGTCGAATTTAATCATCGAAATCGTCCGCTGCCGCTCCCAGGGAAGAAGCTTTTCCTGGGCGGGCCTTGCCGTCCTCTTCTCCTGCAACAGATCCTGCGCATCCTGCAAGCGCCTCCGCAGAAATTCGCTCAATGCCTCCCGCTGATCCCGGGTCATCTGATAGGAAGCCTCCGTATAGGCCTCTCGTTTGTCCTGAATGACCCGGATCGCCTTGCGTACCTTTTCCCGTTTCGACTTCGAAAGCGGACGGTCCGACAACTCTCCTTCGCCGATCTCCACGGTGTCCTCTCCCCGGACCAGATCGAGAAGCCCATCCACCTCTCCCTCAATGTAGTCTGCAAGAAGTTTTTCCGTTTGGTCGCCCTCCCTGCGCAGCTCTCCCGCAAACTCCAGCGCCTCGAGCTTGACGACGGAATCGAGCTGCTCAAATTCCAGGGGAGAGTGATCTTCAAAAAACCGATGAAACAACCGGATGAATTTCGGCCGGTCCCTGCTCTGCTTGATAAAACAGCCCTGCAGGGCGAAGAGAAATTGTTCACGGTCTAAAAGCTCAATCTCTTTCAGTGCCGTGACGGCATCGTGCAACGACGAAGTGGCGATGGGAAAACCATTGTACCGCAGAAAATTCGCGAACTGGAGCAGGACGGAAGTCACCGGTCATCTCCCAGGATCCGGGCCGAGTTCTGCAGGATCGTATCCATATCGGTCTTGTACTTGCTGATAATCCCCAGCGTCTTCCGGAGCTCATCGGCTTCGAGATTCCGGATATTCAGAGTCAGCAACGATTCCGCCCAGTCGATGGTCTCGGAGATGGCCGGTTTTTTCTTGATGTCCAGGTCGCGGATGCGGTGGATAGAGCGGACTAATTTATTGATCAGCGACTTGTCCATATCGGGAAACCGGGAGGCCACGATCTTGCATTCCAGCTCCTGCGACGGATAGTCAATGAAGAGATGAAGGCACCGCCGCTTGAGGGCATCACTCAAATCCCGGTTGGCATTGGACGTCAGAAAGACCATGGGAATCACCCGGGGCTTCCGGGTCCCGAGTTCGGGGATCGTAATCTCATAATTGTTCAGCACCTCCAGCAGGTAGGCCTCAAACTCCGGGTCCGGCTTGTCCACTTCGTCGATCAGCAGGACCGACTGCTCCTCCGAAGTGATGGCCCTCAGCAGGGGCCGCTGCAACAGGAAATGATCGGAGAAGAAGGCGTTTTCCAGTTCATCCAGGGATTGGATCGCCTGAGAGAGATCACGGGCGGAGTCGACCAGCTCATGGATCTTCTCTTTCAGCAACTGCGTGTAGAGAAGCTGCTTGGCATACTCCCACTCATAAATCGCCTTCGTCTCATCGATCCCCTCATAACATTGCAGATGGATCAACTCCCGGTGCATCGCCTTTGCCATGGCCCGGGCCAGCTCCGTCTTCCCGACACCGGCCGGCCCTTCCACCAGGACGGGACGCTGCATCCGGATCCCTAAATAGACGATCGTTGCAATCTCTTTCGAGGCGATATACTTCTGCTTCTTCAATGCCTTGGATACATCTTTGACGGATTTGATCGACACGGGTACACACTCCATTCTCATAAGACGCCCGGCCAACCCCGGGCATATTTTGAACAGCTTGTAAAAAGAAGTCGGATTGATGACAACAATATTACATAGCAACAGAGCCGTCAAGGGCGATTGCCCGGCAACTCGGTCTGGATCGCAGAACGGTGGCAAGCTACATCCGGAACGGGGAATTCCCCCAATATCAGGTGGTGAATCGGCGGTCGGGATTGACCCTACCAATGATCAAGGATTGGCTCGGGCAAGAGGACTATCCGGCGGCCCCGGTACACGATCCGGTGCAACTCCAGGGCGATATGGGGCGTTGGGGGGGGCACACACATGACATTCTTGAGGTAAACTTTCAGGGAGCACCATCGGGGATAGTTAACTTACATTCAGCGGTTTACCCGGGGCGGCCACCCAAACAATGATTATGCCCTTCTCCTCTTTGCCAGGTAAATCAGCAGGAGGGGAAGAAGAAGGAAGACAAGATCCGGTCCGGCAGGGGCGCCCTGACGAAGGGCGCAGCCGCCCCCACCCCCTCCACCGCCACCGCTGCTGCCGGTGGAAAGGCCGCCGGCCTCCACGGCCGGTCCGCCGGCATCCGTGATGACACCGTCCGCCGTGAGGTCGTCGTCGCCCCGTTTCCCGTCCACGAAGTGGAGGGTGATGGTATGCCCGCTGATCTCGGCCCCCGTGGTTCCGTCATAACTGAACTTGTACCAGTGATCACTTGTGTTATCCGGCGTCGGGCCGTACATGTAGTAGGCGTTGACCGTCGTGTCGGACGGGAGATAGATCGTCACGGTCGTCCCCTGTCCGCTTCCGACCTTATTCACTTTGAAACTGAAGAGACCGTAGGGAAAGGTCGTGTTGCTGCTCGGGCCGCTTGCCGGCTTCGGCAGGGAGGTTGCGGCCGTGATCGTCTCCCCCGATCCCTTCGCCTTGAGCGTCACGGCGGCGTCACCTGCCGTGTAGAGGGAGGCGACACCCGGCTCATCGGCATCGGCCGTTCCGTCCCTGTCCCCGTCGTAATCTGCTGGAATCGGACCAAGCAATCGTGTCAGGACAATCCTTGAAGAATTATAATTATTGCCCTCATTCCCTACAAGAAGGATCCGTCCGTCCGGCAATTGCACAATATCACGATAACTTTCACCGTCATACTGGATCACCCCCTTTGTCCCGAAGGAGGTGTCGGGCGAGCCGTCACTGTTGTAGTAAAGGAGAAACGAGCCTTCAATAGGGGATGACGAACTCTTACATGCACCAAGGACGTAGATTTTCCCGTCGGGCTGCAGAACGTGGTCAGAAACCCAGCATGAGTCGTAACTTCGATCATCAGTGTACGTTACGACGCCGTTTGTCCCAAAGGTCGTATCGAGGGTCCCGTCACTGTTGTACCGGAGGACAACGGCATCTCCCGTGGCAGAGGTCTCGCCATCCCCAACCAGAAGGATCTTGCCGCTATTCATGGGAAGGACGCTGCCCCCCGACATATCACTATTGCTTACGACGCCGTCCGTTCCGAAGGTGGTGTCAAGGGTCCCGTCACTCTTGTACCGAAGCAGGAAAGAGAAAACGCCGCCAGAGGAGGAGCAGTCCCCGGTAACAAGGATTTTGCCGCCTGAGTCTGTATGCATCTCATAGTCCTTGCAGGAGGAATTAGAAGCAGGTGAATAGGTTACCGTACCTCCCGATCCGAAGGATGTGTCTATTTTACCATCGGACGTGTAACGTTGTATGAATAATTTTGCCGAACCACCCGTAGCTGGATAGGACCTCCAAACAACGAGGATCTTACCATCGGACTGTATGATCACATCATCAACATCATTATCCGTGCCTTGGCCATCATGACAGATGACGGAACCGTTCGTCCCGAAGGTGGTGTAAGCATCCCCCTCCGCGGCCGTTGCGGCCGGGATGCTTACTGAAAACAGGAAAAAGACGGAAAAGATAACAGCGGCGAATCTCTTCATGAAATTCCTTCTTATTCTGTGGATGTGATAAGAAAATATGAGTGCCGGAGATATACCAAGAAAGGCATATGGAAATCATATGCACTCTGCAATAATACTGTCAAAAATAAAATCATACCGTGAATTTGTCTTTTAATTACAAGGTGCTATAGGATGTTTCCATGAAAAGGCAGAACAGGGTCGGCAACAACATCCGAAGATTCAGGACCGG
>JAADIO010000012.1 GCA_013151235.1 Deltaproteobacteria bacterium
AACTTCCCAATCCCACATCATTTAAGGTGGGGCAGGAGTACTTTTTTTTCTTGACAACTGTCAACCATATCAGCCTGTCGAACCATGAACGCTTCCCCCCTTCCTGCTTCTTGACAATCGAGACAACTCAGTCCAATCTCCGTTGATCAAAGCTTCCTTTTTCTTACGGCTCCATCCCTTGATCTGTCTTTCTCTGGATAACGCTTCATCACGCGTAGGGAATTCCTCACAAAACATAAGCACAACAGGAAGCCTTTTGATTGTGTAGCATTGAATAACTCCTTGCTGGTGTTCTGCAATACGCTTTTCAAGATTGTCCGTGTGGCCGGTATAATAAGAACCACCCGAACATTTCAGTATATAGACCCAGAAAGCCATACATTCTCCCGGAATGAGCCACTCCGTTCACCCTTCGACACGCTCAGGGCGAACGGAACCAAATATCCTTTTCAGTTTCCGTTCATGTGCTTCTCGGACCAATCGACCGTTCGTGGTGAGCTTGTCGAACCATGGACGGTTCACCCTTCGACGAGCTCAGGACAGGCCCTTCGACACGCTCAGGGCGAACGGAGTTATGTGCCTCTACCCCTTGTCGCCTTCATGCTGCGGGGTTGTCACTCCGCAATCCGGCAATTCCGGCAGGCAGGTATTTCGTTCCTCCTCTTCGACAAAAACAGTTTTCGAACCTCCCGGAATCTCTCCCCCTGCCAGATCGAATGCAGACTCTCTTCGTGAAGATCCCCCATGATCATTTTTCTTTTATAATCGACACAGCAAAGGACCACCTTGCCGTCAAAGGTGACGACCGCCGTATTGAAGGGACGCTTGCATGCATCATAGGGAAGCAACTCCTCTGTGGCAATCGTATCATCGGTCTCACCACTCCGGTTCTCGTAGTCGAGGAGCCGGGCCTTCACACCCAGACCTTTCCAATAAGAAAGCGCCTCTTCCACTTCCGGAGCAACAATCTTTGTCCGGACCATGGTCACCGTAATCTCCGGAACCTTTTTGCCCCGCTTCCGCACATACCGAATCAGGTGTTCCACATTTCCCCTGGTCTTCTCGAAATTTAGTCCCGGCATGGAGGCCTCATAAACCTTTTTCGAGATCCCCTGAAAAGAGATATTGATTTCATTCAGCAGACCGCCGTCAACGAGGACGGCAACCTTCTCTTCCGTCAGGAGCGACCCGTTCGTCGTCAGGTTGATACGAGTCGCCGGTGCGTGTTCATGGATGTATTGCAACCGTTCAATCAGGCGGGGATCAAGAAGCGGTTCATTCAGGAAGCAAGGGATCAGGTTTTGAGGCCGGAAGCGTGCAATTTCGTCGACAACCTTCCGGAAGATTTTCTCTTCCATCCTCCCCTTCGGAAGAGAATCCTTTACCTCCTCGTAAGGGCAGAAGACGCAGAGACCGTTACAGCCGGAGGAGGTCTCCAGCAGGACTGTTTCGGGAAAAGCGGGGACGGGCTTCAAAAAAAGTCGTCCGATGAAACCGGGCGCTTCTTCAGGAAGGTAATAACGTAACGTCATCGGTCACCCGGTTGCCGTTCCGGAACATTCGGATCTTCCTCCACGAAGACCTCCCACAGACCCTCGTCCAGCCGGAAGAGGAAATCGGCACGGGTGTATTTCATGTTCGTCATCTTCGCAAAAGGAACGGCTCACCTCGCCCTTTAAAGAATCGTTGTAACCAACCCTAAGATCTTTTCAAAATGACGATCCATCGTTATTAATTCCGCCCCATGTTCCAGGGTCTGCGCTGCAATCCAAATATCATTCGTCGGTATCGGGGTGCCGTGATTCTTCAGCTTTGCAGCGATCCTTGCATAACGGTCGGCAGTCACTTCACCAACCGGAACGGTTTCCACGGCTTCATGTTGAAGGAAACGGTCCAAATCCGTCATATTCTCCTTAAACTTCGTTCCGTTTCGGAAACCGAACATTAACTCTCCCAGGACCACAGATGAGACCAGAATCGATTCCGACCGGACGATGATATCCACCACCTCCGGGTCACCGCGCTTGAAACCGACATAGGCGCTTGTGTCCAGCAGGATCTTCATTTCCACATCTCTTCATCAATCTGTTCACAAGACTGTATCGATTCTATAAATTCGGACGCCTCCTGCTCCGACCAACCACCCGCTAATTCAACTAATGTATTTTTTGCTCTTTTCCCCTTTGTATACCCGGCACTCCGATAGAGGATATCCAGGATCACCCCGTTTAAAGACCTCCCCGATTCTTTTGCCCTTCTTCTTATTTCCTTTTCCAGTTCCGGATCCAGGCCTCGCAAGGTAATCTGCCCCATGATTCACCTCATGATTCATAATGAGTCATAATACACCTCATTGAGCGGTATGTCAAACCAATCCTTTCCGCCTCTCGGCAGCTCCGCGAATCGGCTTAGCCGGCCCCCTGCGGGCCAGCATCTTTTCCGTATGGGCGGCAATACGGAGGGTCTTGCTCTCGATCTTCCGGATCAGGTCCTTATCCAATTCCGTCAGCCTCGTCCGCCCCAGGTAGGCATGGATAAACCGCATCCGGTCGGTTCGGGTCAGACAGGAAAGCTGCAAGGCCGAGAAGTTGATCTGGGAGAGGTCCTTGAGGATACGGGAGGAGCGCGGTCGGCGGCTTTCCCGTACCCGCTGCAGATCGATCAGGTGGAGCGTGAAAGCATCATCGTCCGGCTGGATGAAGATGTGCCCGAGATAGAAATCCTGGTGGTAAAAACCGTTCCGGTGGAACCTCGCCGCCCAGCAGGCCGTCTCACTGATGATCCGCCGTTTGTATGCAAGTACCTTCCGGGAGAGGGGCGGCCGACCGAACCGGTCTGGCAGGAAATGTTCGAGCTTCTCCGCACCGTAGAGATGCTCCGTTACGGTAATCTCTCGATAGGGAAGTCCCCACTTCCGTACGGACCCGAAGGCGACCGGCGTCATGGTATGGATCCCCAATTCCTCCAGGCGGAGGATCTTCTCCCACTCGTTCTTCGCGCCGTCCCGAATGGCCAGACCGGTGAAGATCGACTTGAGCCGCGTCTCAAGGGGAGGGAAGTGCCGCTTGACATGCAGGATATGCTCTTTCCCGGCCCGGTCCTGCAGGGTTATCCGGTAAACGGAACGGAATCGGTTCTTCTTGAACTGCTCGCCGCCGGGATAATCGTAGAGACGGGAGAAAGAGGCAAGACCGTTGCGGTCGAGAAGGTCCAGAAAGGCGGGATGGATGGAAAGTCCATCCTCCCGGGTGAAGTCAATGGGCGTCATCATCTTCTCGGTTGCGATCAACTCCTCATCTTAATGGGAAAAAGAAACATTTGAACTTCCGCTGGGGGAGAGGGAGAGGGGGGGGAATCTTGGCTGCTACAGGAACTCCCTGAAACAGGGAATCGTTTTTTACAGTCCATCTCTTATGCAGACAAAGTGGTGATTTCAACCGTATTTTGCTTCTCACGAGCTCTTTCAACGATTTTTTCAAGTTTAGAAGCAATAGAATCGTTAATCCAATCCGCGCCACACTGCGAACAAACCGTTGCAGGCACCTGACGAACCACTACAACACCGAATCCCATATCAACGGTAAATGTAGTTTTCCCGGCTTTCTTGTGTCCCCCACACAAAGGACATTTTCCCGGCGATTGATTCATCTTAATCTCCTTGTTTTGTAATCTGCCTTAAAGTGCTCAAGATCCGGTCTGTAGGCAGTTATGACAAAAACGCAATCAGAGTTCGCATCATAAGCGGCCACAACATGAAAGGGCTTTTTCGCAATCCACCCGAGGAACAGCCCGGACGGCAATGGCTTGTCATCAGGATACATCTCAATTATCTCCCCAGATGACAAAACTTCTTTAACAATCGTCGTCGAAATCCCCCGTTGCAACATACGTTCAAGTGCATGTCTCTGCCACTCTATCCGTTTTTTCTCTACTGACTTCCTAATTCTATCAATGTCCATTGACAATCGCAATTCCTATTATCTCACAACATACATCCTGCGTGGATCCTAAAGGAACTCCCTGAAATAGGGGATCGTTTTTTGCAATCCTTCTTCAAGAGTGACTCCCGGTTCCCACCCGAGATGTTTCTTCGCCAACGAGATGTCCGGTTGCCGCCGCACCGGGTCGTCCTCCGGGAGGGGTTTATAAACAATCTTCGACTGCGAGCCGGTCAGTTCAATCACCTTCTCCGCCAATTCCAGGATCGTAAATTCCACGGGATTGCCCAGGTTGACCGGTCCGGTGAATTCATCAGGGCTCTCCATCAGTCGGAGAAACCCCTTGATCAGGTCATCAACGTAACAGAAACTTCGCGTCTGACTTCCATCCCCGTAAATCGTAATATCCTCACCTTTCAGGGCCTGTATAATAAAATTGCTCACTACCCGCCCGTCGTTGGGATACATATTCGGACCGTAGGTGTTGAAGATCCTGGCCACCTTAATGGGCAGGTTATGCTGCCGCCGGTAATCGAAGAAGAGCGTCTCGGCACACCGTTTTCCCTCATCATAACAGCTTCGATGACCGATCGGATTGACGTGGCCCCAGTAATTCTCGATCTGGGGATGGACCTCCGGGTCGCCATAGACCTCGGATGTCGAGGCCTGGAAGATCTTCGCCCGCACCCGCTTGGCCAGGCCCAACATATTGATCGCTCCATGAACGGAAGTCTTTGTCGTCTGAACCGGGTCGAACTGGTAGTGAATCGGAGACGCCGGACAGGCCAGGTTGTAGATCTCGTCCACCTCCACGTAGAGGGGGAAAGTCACGTCGTGGCGCATCAGCTCAAATGCCGGATTCGCAATAAGTTCCGCTACATTGGTCCGCCGGCCGGTGAAAAAATTGTCCACACAGAGAACCTCATGCCCTTCATGCAAAAGCCGTTTACAAAGATGGGAACCGAGGAAGCCTGCCCCACCTGTGACCAGAACCCGTTTCGTGGAATCATAGTTTTTCATTTCAGGGTGACTCCTTCTATTTCCCCCTTTGGATAAAGGGGAGCAAGGGGGGATTCATCATGGGCGAACGTTACAGAGTCCGGCTCTCCCCAGGAAGAGAAGGCCGGGATGAGAGAAGGGCCGTTTCTACTGCTCCCGTACCGTCCCGATGGACGCCCGGCTTTCCTTACGGGTTTTCGTCTCGGATAAGAGATCCGGGAGGGCATCTCGGTAGGATTGATCATAGGAGGGAACAAGGTCCTGTAACAGGTTCCTGATTTCGGCCCAACGTTGCTGAGCAATCAAATCCTGGAACAAGAGTACCTTCGAATGAAAATGCTCGGAATCATGGAAGTCTTCCCGTACCACAAAAATCTTCGGATGGAGGGTCCGGACCGAACCCTCCTCGTCGGTCAAAAGCTCCTCATAAAGCTTTTCCCCGGGCCGGACGCCGGTATAGACAATCCGGATATCCACATCAGGTTCCAGACCGTTGAGCCGGATCATCTCCCTGGCCATATCGACGATCTTGATCGGGTCCCCCATATCAAGGAGGAAAACCTCCCCCCCCTCCCCCATGGCAGCAGCCTGAAGGATCAGGATACATGCTTCGGGAATACTCATGAAATAACGCTGCATCTCTTTGTGCGTCACCGTTACCGGACCACCGTTTCGAATCTGCTCTTCAAAGATCGGGATGGCGCTTCCCCGGCTCCCGACAACGTTCCCGAACCGGACGGAGCTGAAGAGCGTCCGCCCCTGGGCATTGAGTGTTTTGACAATTTTCTCGGCTACCCGTTTGGAGGCCCCCATCACGTTCGTCGGATGGACGGCCTTGTCCGTTGAAACCATCACGAATTTTTTCACCCCGCAGGCAATGGCCGTCTCCGCCACAATCTTTGTCCCGAAGATATTGACCTTCACCGCCTCCTCGGGATACCGTTCCATCATGGGAACATGCTTGTATGCCGCCGCATGAAAAACAAAATCCGGAATGTTATCCTGAAAAACCGTCTCGATCTTCTCGCGGTCCCGGATGTCCGCCACTACAGGCAGTACGGAAGTTCCCCCCTCTCTTCCGCATAACTCCAGTTCGATCCTGTGCAGTTCGGTCTCATCCGTATCCAGGGCAATAATCTTCCCCGGCCGGAACACCAGTAACTGCCGCACCAGTTCCGAGCCGATCGACCCGCCTGCCCCCGTTACCAGTACGCTTTTCCCCCGTAGGAAGTCAGTCACCATCTCCACATCGATCGTCGCCTGTTCCCGTCCGAGGATATCTTCAATGCGGATCTCCTTGATATCGGACAGTGATACATTCCCATAAACCAGTTCGTTCAGACCGGGAATGATCTTGACCTCGCCCACACCGGACCGCCTGACGAATCCGAGGATTTCCCGGATCTGCACGGAAGAAGCGGAAGGAATCGCAATCAGTACAAGATCAATATCCAGGCGCTTCACCACGGAATCGATCCCGCTGCGTCCACCGCACACCTTGATCCCCTGAATAAAGACCCCGGCCTTTGCCGGATCATCATCAATAAATCCCACCGGAAGATATGGACAATCCTTCTGCCTCCGCATATCCCGCACGATCTGTTCACCGGCATTCCCGGCGCCGACAATCAAAGTCCTTTTCCTGCCGCCTCTATGCATCCCGCTCCGTGTCTGACAATAGACCCGTTTCGACGAGCGGAACATCACAATCAGCAACAGGGTCAGGACCGAATCCATAAAGGGGATGGAGCGGGGATAGCCCTGGAAGAGCCGGTGGGTCCAGAACATGAAGATCAACCCCATCAGAACGAGGAAGCTGATCGTCACCCCCTTGAGAATGTCGATCAACTCATAGAATCCTACATAGGACCAGCTCATTTTATACATGCGGCAGGAATAGAAAACAGCGTATTTCACCAGAATGAAAACCGGAAGAGACCAGTAAAATTGCTGTAATGCCCGCCCCGTCATCACCCCGTCGAAGCGGAGCATAAAGGCAAGGTAGAGCGACAGGGCAATGAGCACGCCATCGCCCAAAAGAAAAAACAGGGTCCGATTGAGTGTTGTCCTTTTGAGGAAAGCAGATCCGGGCATCTTCATATTCCAATCACCTTATCTCAAGAATATCCAAAAGAGTCACTGACAGGCATTGCGATTAGAATCATCATAGCACCGAAAATAACGATGTCAAGAAGGGATGAACGGAACATCGGCGAGACATTTCCGCAACGGAACCGGCAAGGTGACGTACAAATTACTCAATACATTGAGTAATTTTACTCAAAGAAACAACATTGATGAAGTCGTAAAAAGTCGTTTTACGGAATATCAATCACTTACACCGTTCGCCCTGAGCAGGCCTGTGCTGAGTTTATCGAAGCATCGAAGGGCCTTCCGAACTTATTCAAGACCGTCACAATTCCCGAACAGGGCTTTTACGCTGAAGACTTGATCGCCTCAACAGAAACCTTGTACCCCAACCTGCACAAGTATTCGTGGCAATCGTCCCAGGTAAGACCGAATTCCTTGACATCAGCCAAACCGATATGTCTCAGGATATCCCCGACACCATTTTTACATATTTGCCACAAATTACTCAATACGTCGAGTATTTTCACTCACGTAATCAGAGATACCACCCGCCTTGAAGCGGTCGAAGAAGTAGAAGTTTACTCAAATCAATCTGCCTCCCCCACGAAAGACTCTTCCACCTTATTTTCAATGAAAAGTTATCGTAGATCGACGTGGCATAAGACCGCTTGACCAGGAAGAATGACCGGAAGGAGATAAAGAGAGACCTCAAGCAGGATATTGATGACCTTGGCAGCCCGTCGTTTCACAGACACGGACGAAAGTAGCACCGAACCGATCGAATTCTTCATCCGCGACACCGCACAACCCGGTCCGCACCCGGAGGTGGATATGGTGTCAAGGCATCCTCTCTGCAAGCAACCCGGAGCAACTGCTCATCAGCCCCCAACATTCTCAACACCCGCTGCAGTCCGCGCAAGGCCAGGGGACGGGAGAAAACCGCCACAACAGTCAACAGAATGAGCTTTAAATCGATCCAGGAATTCCCGTTCCGGACATAAAGCAGCGAAAGCCTGCTTTTCCATGGCCGGATCACCTGATTATACTTGAGGTCGGGATCGTCACTTCCTGCCAGGATTTCTCCTTCGTCGGAAAATACGATCGAGGCAGGATCCGTAATCCCCGGACGTACATCAAGCAGGTGTCGCTCCTCTTCGGTATAGAGGGCTACTTCCCTCTCGACGTTCGGCCGTGGACCGACAAAACTCATATCGCCCCACAGCACATTCCAGAGTTGGGACAACTCGTCGATCTTGAACCGGCGTATCATCCTGCCTACAGGGGTTATACGAAAATCATTGGAGGAGGTGGAATCAACACCCGCCTTATCCGCGTCCACAACCATGGATCTTAGTTTCACCATATTGAAGAGTCTGCCGTTTCTCCCAACTCGTGGTGCGATATAAAACGGAGATCGGAAATCCTGGAACCACACGGCAAGAATGAAAACAAGCAAAACAGGGAAAACAACAATCAGCCCTAAAAATGCCATGACAAAATCATAAAACCGCTTCATCGGCGTGAAAGTTCGAAGATGGCTTCTGTGATCTGATTCCGCCTGATGTAATACACGTCTTCAAGATGCCTGTTCGCAGGCGCAGGCACATCCGGCAGGGCAAGGCGTTGCACAGGCGCTTTCAGATCATGAAAAGCCTTCTCGGAAACCAATGCGGCAATTTCGGCGGAAATCCCAAAACTTTTCCAACCTCCATCCACCACCAACAGCCTGCCGGTTTTGGCAACCGAGTTGAGTATACATTCTTCATCAAGAGGCTTGATCGTTCTAAGATCAATGATCTCAACACTTGGTCCTTTTTCATCTAGTGCCTTGACAGCCTCAAACGATTCATACGCCACATAAGAAGATGTCACAAGGGTGATATCGGAACCGGATTTCCGCACAACGGCCTTGCCGATCTCCACCTCGTACAACTCTTCCGGCACATAATCCGCAATACCATAGAGCCACCTGTCATCCATGAAAACCACCGGATCGGGATCACGGATCGCGGCAACCATCAACCCCTTGGCATCGTAAGGAGTGGCCGGCATGACCACCTTCAAACCGGGAATATGGGCAAACAGGGAGTGAAACGCCTGTGAATGCTGCGCCGCCTGTTCTCCCCCTCGGTTGATAATACCCCAGATAACCACAGGAACGGAGCTGCGACCTCCATTCATGTAATACCAGTTTGCCGCCTGGTTGATCACCGGATCCAGTGCATAGAGCATGAAATCGACCCGGGGATGCACCACCACGGCCTTCATTCCGGCAATAGACGCCCCCACCGCGGCGCCGGTTATCGCGTTTTCGGATACCGGGGTATCAATAACCCGCATCTCTCCGAAAACATCCAGAAGGCCGGTGCAAGTCTGCCCCACATACCACGGGCTCTTGAGTCCCTGGCCAATCAGAAAAACGGAATCATCGGACTCCATCATCTGACGCAACCCTTCATTTATTGCCAATGCATAATTAAGAGACCGGCTTGCTGAAGACATATTTTGCCAACTCCCGTGGATCGGGGTTACCCGTTCCCAATGCGAGATCGTGAGCCTTCGACACTTCTACGCTCACACTCTTGTCAATAGTGTCCAATTCATCCTTAGATACCATCTTGTCATGTATCAGATAATCCCGAAAGACAGGGATCGGATCTTTCTTTTTCCATTCTTCCACTTCCCGATGAGGCCTGATATCGGTATGGTCCCCCTGGATATTGTCATCCGGGCCGACGTGCCCCCTTAACCGGTAGGTCGTAAATTCCAGGAAAACCGGGCCCTGCCCCTCACGGCAATCCGTCACTGCCCTGCGCGCCGCCTCGTAAACAGCAAGCACGTCGTTGCCATCCACCCGCTCCGACCGGATATCGAACGGTTCCGCGCTCTCGAAAATGGATTTCCTGCTCCTGGTTTCCTGGATCGGCATGTGCGTTGCGTAAAAATTATTCTCACAGACAAACAGGAGGGGCAATTTATGAAGGCTTGCAAAATTCATGGCCTCGTACAGAACCCCTTCTCCCGCAGCACCATCCCCGAAGTACGCAACCGTAACCGTATTCCCCCCCCGGATACGATCGGCAAGGGCCGCACCGAGCGCAAGAGAGATTGTCCCTGCCACAATCGGCGCCGACCCCAGGAATCCACTTTCCGGATCAATCAGGTGCATGGAACCGCCACGCCCCACGGAGCAGCCGCCCTCCTTACAGTAGACCTCGGCCACCAGTTTGCGCAGATCTCCTCCTTTGGCCAGGAAGTGTCCGTGGGAGCGATGGGTACCGAAGACCTTGTCCGTGTGATGGAGATTGGCACTCACCCCCGCCGCAATCGCCTCCTGGCCGGAATAAAGGTGGACGGGGCACCTGATCTCGCCGCTTCGTATAGGTTCCACGAAACTCTCTTCACAGGCCCGGATCATCACCATCATTCGGTAAAGAGAGAGAAAAAATTCTTTTTTGTATGTCATATGACACCCTCAGAGTAGTCAGAGCGCGTAATGTGTACGCTATTATCCCCGATAAAATTTCACAATACAATCACAAACATAATGAACATCATCATCCGCAAGAGAGGTATTCATGGGAAGGAGGAAACACCTCTCGAAGAAACGATCCGTCTTCGGGAGATGGTATGCAGGAAGACTGAGTCCCTTGAACTGGTGTACTGGAGTCCCGTTCCACTGGATGATCGTCCCTACACCATGCTCATCCAGAAAGCCCCTGAGTTCATCCCGCCTTCCTGCTTCCACTTCGTAATTCTGATAAATATCAAAATGCGGGCCTTCCTCGTCAGGCCCCGGAGGCAGGGTCATATCCTCGATCTCACATAACCTTTCCTGATAGAGCCGAGCGATTTGACGCCGCCGATCGATCTCCTCCGGATAATGTTTGAGCTTCACCAACAATACGGCAGCCTGAATATTGTCCAACCGGGAATTGATCCCCCAACGCACCACCTGTCCGTCACTGTTCCGCCCGTGATCCCGCATCTCATAAAGCCTTTCGTACATCTCATCATCATCGGTGAACAAGAGACCACCGTCTCCGAAACACCCCAGGACCTTGGCGGGATACAAACTGATGGAACCTGCCGAACCGAATGTTCCTGCACATTGCCCCTTGAATTTGGACCCCAAGGCCTGGGCCGCATCTTCAATGATGACTAATCCGTGTCTGTCGGCAATATCCTGCAGGGCATCCATCTTTGCCGTCCTGCCGTTTAATTGAGTCGGCATAATCACACGGGTCCGTGAGGTAATCGCCGCCTCAACCGCCTCCGGATCAACCGTCCTGTCCGGCAGGCATTCCACAAGCACCGGTTTTGCTCCTGCGAAATGGGCCGCTGCGGCAGTGGCAATATAGGTATGCGATGCCATAATCACTTCGTCGCCCGGCGCAACATTCACTGCCAACAAGGCCAGATACAGGGAATCCGTACCATTGGCAACACCGACACAATGCTTTGCACCCACAAATTCTTTCACTGCATTTTCAAATTCATCGATTTCCTGTTGCAAGATAAAGGCCCCTCGCTCCATGACAGAGGTCAGAACCGGCAACAATTCATCCCGATACTGTTGATAAACATGCGCATAGTTGAAGAACGGAACTCTTTTCAATGTGCCTCCCCATATTTCGTCTACTTCAAACCTATAGACTATTATGTATTCTTAATACATACACCAACATGGCCAACCAGGAAAGGGAAAAGACTCGCACGGGGAGATCATCTCCATGGGGATAGCCCGAAACGTTTTAATCCAGGCACGCCTGTTCGCACAAGACTGAAACAATACCTCCCGCTTCAACAGCAGATCATTACGGTGCTCCGACTCACCTTCATAGTATTAATTATAGATCTCTGCCGTTTTACTCTCTGCACTCAATCTTGCATCAGAAAACATATTCGCAGATCCCAGATTCTTCGGAGATCACATCTGAGGCCATGCCCGGTATCGACCGGCGCCCGGCCATGGTTCTTTTATCCTTTGAACAGGAGAAGTGCGAGTTGCAATCCGTATCAGGCCCCACAGGACACCAAACCCATGCAGAAAATGATACATAAAAAAACATACCGGAAGTGAAAGAAGGTGCAAAGGTTCACGATAACGTTTTGCCTGTTGAAAAGCCGAGGATATAGCCAAAATTCCATAAAGCATCATAACCGCCAGAAAGGGCAACTGAACCCACGGTATCAACGACCACAAAACAAGACCGGACAAAATACCGGCTGAGAACAATCCGGTAATCGCATGTCGCGGAGCAAAGGCATAAGGTGCCACCCACCACAGATATGCATTATACGGCGCTTCCTTTGTTATCTGCTTTTTGTAGAAACTATATAGGCCAGGTTGATTATGGTAATAGACTCTGATATTAGGGTTCAACCAAACCTTTCCACCCGCAGCGATAATACGCCGGTTTATTTCGTAGTCCTGTGCGCGTACAAGCCTCTCATCGTATAAGCCAATACGGTCGAAAATTTCTCTTTTGAAAAAACCAAAAGGGACCGTGTCGACTGCCTTCTCACTCGAATCCAAACGAAATCCAGAATTGCCCACACCGAAGCTGTGAGTCGTCAACGCCTGAACCACCCGGGCCGCATAGCCGAAATTCCCTGGTTTAGTAATGACCACTCCACCCACGTTATCCCCCCCGGTGCGCTTCGCTGTTTCCAGGCAAAGACGCAAATAATCACGAGGATAAAAAGAGTGGGCATCCAATCTGAGAATATAATCTCCCTTCCCTTGACGAATCACTATGTTCAATGCACAGGATTGAATTCGGCCGGGATTGTCCAACAAAACAATCTTAGAAAAACGTTGAGAGTAATCCTTCACAACACTACGTGTATGATCCAGCGACCCGCCATCTAACACGTAAATTGTGGAACAAACATGCTCAGGAAGTTCAAAAGCCAAAACAGAGTCCAGACAGCCTGAGATATAATGCTCTTCGTTGAGGACAGGGATGGCAATATCTATTGTTGTCATACGAGAGCATCAAGAGGCGATAAGGTTCTATACACTTTTGTTTGGGTAATAATTTTATGATAAGGCACTGTCGTCATTAAGAGAGGCATCTACATCTTCGACGGAGCGATAGAGATGTTCCACAAAGATATTATCCGGGGGACGGGCTCACCTGGCCATGCTGATCCGGATTGCGGATTTCTCAAAAAGAATGGCCTATAACGCTGGCTTGTAGTTCGCCCATGCATCATCAGCCCCTCAAGTTCTCAAGTTTTCGCTTTGTAGCCAACATTAATCTCCATGGATACCAGAGAGAAAACAGCGAATAAATACGTCTGGGGAAGGAAGGTCGTTTCAGCCCATCCTTGGTCAATTTCCAATCTGCATCACGTAAGGTCATCATGTTCGTCAAACCAC
>JAADIO010000013.1:0-12434 GCA_013151235.1 Deltaproteobacteria bacterium
ATGGTATAGAATTTCGCCCATTTGAAGAGAAAAGAGGACATGACCAGAATGGTCAGCCCCAGGAGCATCTGCAGCGCCCGGGTCCCCTTGAAGAGCTGAAACGACTTATAGAGGACATAGGCCACAATGAAGATATCGACGGCATCCTGCCAGCGGAAGGTATGGAGAAACCATCGAACCAGGTTTGCAATTTCCATCCACATCATCCGACCTGCTTTCTTCGTGGTCTTGTTCGCAAAATCCGCAACGTACCGGGAGGGTCGACCAACCCGTCTCTGCACGCAGACCCGCCCCCGGCTCTACGGCCCGGGATATTCAGTTCCGCTGCATCACGGCATCGGCCATTCGAACGGCCCGTGCGGTTTCCCGAACATCATGCACCCGCACCAGATTCGCACCGTTCAATACCCCCAAAACCGCCGTCGCAAGACTCCCTTCCATCCGTTCGGCCACGGGAAGGTCAAGGATGGCACCGATCATGGATTTTCGGGAGGTCCCGAGGAGGAGGGGACGGCCCAGCACTTTGAACTCGGAGAGATGTTTCAACAGATCGAGATTATCCTGAAGACGTTTTCCAAAACCGATCCCGGGGTCCAGGATCATCTGTTCATCCCGCATTCCCGCGGCCCGGCCGATCTCCATGCTACCCTCCAGGTAGGCCAGAACCTCCCCCACAACATCTTCATAAGAAGGATCCTGCTGCATATCCTTCGGCGTCCCCAGGATATGCATCAAAACCACGGGCACATCCCGTTCGGCAACCAGAGAGGCCATCTCCGGATCGAACCGCAAACCGGAGATATCGTTAATCATGTGTGCCCCGGCATCAAGAGCCGCCCGGGCAACAGAAGCCTTGCAGGTATCAACGGAGATCCGAAGCCCCGCCTCCCGGACGAGACGTTCCACCACCGGCAGAACCCGTTTAAGTTCTTCCTCCTCCGGAACCCGCGCCGATCCCGGCCGGGTCGATTCCCCGCCGACGTCAATGAAATCCGCTCCCTCTTCCGCCATCCGTATCGCCTGTATGACAGCAGCATCCACGCTGTCGTATGCGCCGCCGTCGAAGAAGGAATCGGGCGTCACATTGAGGACCCCCATGATGTAGGTTCGTTCTCCCAGATCAATAAGCTCGGAGCCGAACCGGCAGGGAAAGCGGTTCTGGTTGAAGGAGCGAATGCACAAGGCCAGATCATCGGCAAGAGCGGGCAAACCGAAGAAGTTCTGCCGCTTCAGTTTACGGACCAGCCCCCGGTAGTGCCGCTCTGTCGCCACCATCAGAACGTCCGTCGTCTCCACGGAATGGGTCAGAGTCCCATGAGCAACGGCACAATCGCCCCCCCGGGAGAGCAGCTCCTGTTTGAGAAGGTTGGCAACAGGGCAGGGAACATCCGAAAGACGGATCATGCGCGTCAATCCCTTGGGAAACATCAGACCGATCCCCGGCGGATCTGCGCCAAGACGCCTCATTTCATGAATGATCTCCTCCCGTGTGTTAAGCTGCAGGATTCGCATCCCGTACTTCATTCACCAACCTCTTGGGGGAGCTTTCCATTAATGAGTTCATCGATCTGTTCCGCGCTGAGAACCTCGACCTCCAGCAGGTTTTCGGAGATCCGCTTCAAAGTCTCCAGGTTTTCTTTAAGAAGAGTTCGGGCTTTCCCGTAGCACTGCGTGACAATCTGTTTCACCTCGGTATCGATTTCCATTGCCGTCGCCTCGCTGTAATCCCGATGCTGGGAAATCTCCCGTCCGAGAAAGATCTGCTCATCTTTCTTCCCGAAAGAGAGCGGCCCCAACTGGTCACTCATCCCCCACTCACAGACCATTTTCCTTGCGAGCGAAGTCGCCTGCTCAATGTCATTGCCTGCCCCCGTCGTCATCTGGCTGAAGATCAATTCCTCCGCCGCCCTCCCGCCCATCAGAACGGCGATTCTGCCGAGCATGAATTCTTTCGAAAAGGTGTACTTGTCCGATTCGGGAAGTTGCTGCGTAACCCCGAGGGCACGACCCCGGGGGATGATGGTCACCTTGTGAACCGGATCTGTCCCCGGAATCATTTTCGCAACGAGAACATGACCGGCCTCGTGGTAAGCGGTATTCCGTTTTTCCTCATCACTCATGATCATGCTTTTCCGTTCCGCCCCCATGAGAACCTTGTCCTTGGCCTCTTCCAGGTCGGTCATTTCCACCTCATCCTTGTTCCTGCGTGCGGCAAGCAGCGCCGCCTCATTCACGAGATTGGCAAGATCGGCGCCGGAGAAACCGGGCGTGCCCCGGGCCAGAACATGAAGATCGACTTCCGCTGCGACGGGGATCTTTCGGGTATGCACTTTGAGTATCCCTTCCCTCCCCTTGATATCGGGGTTCGGCACAACCACCTGCCGATCGAAACGGCCGGGCCGCAGGAGGGCCGGGTCGAGAACATCCGGCCGGTTTGTTGCAGCAATCAGGATCACACTCTCATGGGATTCGAAACCGTCCATCTCGACCAAGAGCTGATTCAAGGTCTGTTCCCGCTCGTCATGCCCGCCGCCGAGGCCGGCGCCACGGTGACGACCGACGGCATCAATTTCATCAATAAAGATGATGCAGGGGGCATGCTTCTTCCCCTGATTGAACAGGTCGCGTACCCTGGACGCCCCCACACCGACGAACATCTCGACAAAATCGGAACCACTGATGGTAAAAAACGGAACGTCCGCCTCTCCGGCGATGGCCCGGGCCAGCAGGGTCTTGCCTGTGCCGGGAGGTCCCATCAGGAGGACCCCCTTCGGGATTTTCCCGCCCAATCTCTGAAATTTCTTGGGATCCTTGAGATACTCGATGATCTCCTGCAGTTCATCTTTGGCCTCATCGATCCCGGATACATCTTTGAAAGTCACCTTCTGCTGATCTTCATTGAGCAGTTTCGCGCGGCTCTTCCCGAAAGAAAGTGCCTTGTTCCCTCCCCCCTGCATCTGCCGCATGAAGAAGACCCAGACGCCGATGAGGAGCAGAAAGGGAAACCAGGAAACCAGGATCGTTACAAAAAGTGATTCCTTCTTCGGCGGTTTGGCAACAATTTTGACCTCCTTTTTTCGCAGGTCATTCACCAGCTCGGGATAATTCGGTGAATAGACCTTGAAGGTCTTGCCTTCATTAGTCTTCCCGTGAATCATCCCTCCATCTTCGATCACGACCTCACTGACGTCTCCCGCATCGACCTTATTCATGAACTCGGTAAAAGAAACTTCACGGACCATTTCCTTCTGGTAACTAAAAAGATTGAAGAGCAGGACCATCACCATTCCGATGACGAGCCAGAGGGTCAAGCTTTTGTAAAATGAATTCACGAAAGACCTCCGGTACAAAGGAGAAGCCCCATAACACAAAAGGTGGCTTCATCTTCTATCTTATTGAAATTAATTAATATTTCACGTTATTGATTTTCAGATCCTATCACAAACTCCCTCATGTGACAACAGAAAAAGGGCTGAAATTTATAGTGATAAGGAGTCATCACTAAAAATGGTGTATCGATAAACAGAGGATCCGGGCTGTCTCTTCCCCGACGGCAAAACGGACATCGGTGCGCAGCCCGCCGATCCAGAGGATCTCATCCCGCCCGTTGACCAGGAGGGGGAGACGATTCCGCCGGGAGCAGGGGATCTTTTCATCGATGAGAAACCGTTTCACCTTCTTCGTCCTTCCAAAACCGGAAGGACGGAAGCGGTCTCCAGGCCGTCGGGTTCTGACCCTCAGCGGCAACACGCATTTATCGTAATCAAAACAGGCGGTCATAGAAGATGAGGAGAAGGGAACCTTTGAATCAGCGGCCAGGATCTCCGAGCGCACCTCAATACCGAGAGCCGGAATCCGCCCGGTCCCCGGAATCGGAATTTCATACATCCCCGGCGATACCTCCGCCCGCACCGCCCGCAGAAATTCCAGTCGATCGTAAACCTTGCGTACCTGCATTCCGCAGGGCAGATCAATGCGGGCCGATGACCCCCCGGCCTTCATCAAACGGATCACGGCCTCCACCTGCTCGAAGCTCCCTCCCTGCAGGGCATCATCCAGCTCGCAAAGTGCCTGCCGGATCACCCGCCGCAATAATGCCGGCGGCAGGGAGCTGAGCGGATCGCAGAGCAGTGCGATCCCCCCATCGAGGGGAATGGGATGAAACTGATCCGCCGCCAACTCCGAAAGCAAGGTCTCCTCATCCCGAAGAATTTCGGCGGTCCGGCAAAGATCTTCGACAAGATTGGGATTGTACTCTTTCTTCAAAACCGGCAGAAGTTCCCGGCGAATCCGGTTTCGAAGATAGATCGTCTTTTCGTTGGATCGATCCTCCCGCCAGGCAATTCCCTCCCCCATCAGAAAATCCTGAATCTCACGGCGGGTCACCTGCAGGAACGGACGAATAATTCCGGGAGAACGTTGAAGGGGAATTCCGGCGAGGCCGCGGGTACCCGAACCCCGGAACAGGCGCATGAGAAGGGTTTCCGCCTGATCATCCGCGTGATGCCCTAAGGCGACCCGGTCCGCATAAAACCGCTCGACGGTACGACGGAGGAAATCGTATCGTACCCTCCGGGCCGTTTCCTGGGCCGACCCCTTCTTCTCCGTTACCAGGGCCGGGACATCGACAAATTCGGAAACGAGCGACAACCCGCGACGCGCCGCTTCGGCCTCGCAGAAGTCCCGGTCTCCCTCCGCCTCGCCCCCCCGGAAACCATGGTTAAGGTGCGCCGGGATCAAGGTCAGGTCATAACATTCCCGCAGACGGTACAGGACCTCGAAAAGCGCCATGGAATCGGGACCTCCCGAAAGAGCGATGACCACGGTATCGCCTCTGGACAGGAGTCCATGCTGCTCGATCGTTCTTTTAATTTTGGAGATAAATTTCGTCGGCATGATTCTTTGTTGGTTTCCAGAGCCATCCTCTCGCCAAACTCGCAAAGAACGCAAAGAAAAAAGAAGCAGTTCATTTTGATCTTAAACTTTGTGCTTTTGACCCTTTGTCCCTTGTCTTGTCCTTCGGTCAAATCACATCATCGTATACTTCGGTCCTCCCCCCCCTTCCGGCGGAACCCAGGTGATAATCCCGTAAGGATCCCGGATATCGCAGGTCTTGCAGTGAACACAGTTGGCAAAGTTGATCCGCAGTTTTTCCTCCCCACTCTCCTCGTCTGCGACCATCTCGTAAACCCCGGCGGGACAGAATTTCACGCAGGGATTTCCGTATTCTTCCCGGCAGCGGCCGTGGCAGATCGAGGGATCCTCAACATGGAGGTGACAGGGCTGATCCTCATCGTGTGTTGTCCCGGAATGATAGACCGAGGTTACCTTGTCAAAGGTCAAAGTCCCGTCGGTAATCACCGGCTCCTTCACGGCCCCCTTTTCGTGATAGTCGGCCACTTTTTTCATCTGCTCGCAATCGGCCTTCTCCGATTTCCAGTTTGTCAACCCCTTGCCCCCCGTCACCATCCCGAAGGCGGCGTTGAGCATCCCGGTGATCCGCCCCCGGTCAAACGCCTGGTGAAAATTCCGGGCCGCCCGGAGATCCTGCCACACATAACTTTTCCGGAGACTCTCCTCGTAGCCGGCCAGCACTTCGCGGGAGGCATCCCCCGAAAGCAGCGCCGAGAAGGCCGCCTCCGCCGCCAGCATTCCGGACTTCATGGCAAGATGAACTCCCTTGATCCGCCGGCTGTCAAAGAGAGCGCCGTCATCTCCGACCAACAGCCCGCCGTCAAAGGCAAGCTGCGGCACGGAATGATAACCACTTATGGAGACTGTCTTGGCACCGTATTCGAGGAGTTTTCCCCCCGAGATCATCTGTTGGATGAAATCATGATCCTTGTAACGCTGGAAAGCCTCGTGCGTATCGAAGAAGGGATCGGGCGAATTGACCCCGGCCAGCAGTCCGAGGATCAGCCGGCGGTCCGCCATGGGATAAATGAAGCCCCCGCCGTAAGTGTCCGGGGGGAGCGGATGACCGAGGGTATGAATCACCTCGTCCGAAACCTCATTCCCTTCCGGTAGTTCCCAGACCTCCTTCACCCCCGTCAAGTAACCGATGGGGGCCTTTCCCTCCGCCAGACCGAGACGGGGGATCAGGGTCTTGGCCAGATTGCCCCGGGGCCCTTCCCCGAAGATCGTCACACGGGCCACAAGATCGATCCCCGGTTCGAAATTTCCTTTGCGATTCCCCTCCTTGTCGATTCCCTTGTCTCCGGTCCGGACACCGATGACCCGATCGCCTTCGTAGAGGACTTCAATACCGGGAAAACCGGGGAAGATCTCACAGCCCGCTTCCGCGACCAGACTTCCCAGCCAGCGGTTGAAACGGGAAAGGGAAATCACCAGTCCTCCCCGGTTTTCCAGGGGCGGCGGGATGAAAGGAGAATGGAACTGAGAGACGGAAGTCAGATAATAGAGGGACTCCTTCCGAACCACATGTTCGATGGGGGCCCCCTGTTCTTCATAATCCGGGACGAGTTCCTTGAGAGCAACGGGGTCCAGAACGGCCCCCGAAAGAGAATGTGCCCCGATTTCCGCCCCCTTCTCCAGGAGAACGATCATCGGCTCTTTCAGTGCCTCACCCTTTGCCTCCCCTCTTTCCACAAGGTCATTGTGTTTCGCAATCTTCCGCATCAGGTACAGTGCCCCCGACAGGCAGGCAGGCCCGCCCCCGACGAAGAGTACATCCACCTCCATTCGTTCCCGGCTCTCCATGGGTCCTCCTCTCCAAAAAGATGAAGGGTAAGTTCTGTCGGCATTATACCATTTTCATTTCCACTTTCAACCTGAAGTGTTCGAAATATTATCTAATGTTTTACATGCAAAGTATTCCATAACAGTATGTTTTATATATGTTTACCATTATATTCAAAACAGGGTTGAAATATTTGCGTTCATACACTATATTTAAATCGTCATTTTGCTGAAAACAATTTTTCGTCTGATCTAAGTGGTCCTGTTCGTAAATAGTGTGACACACTGAGAGGGTTGCAGGCTCATCCGGAACCGTACAGGAGGAAAGCGCTATGCAGGAGGGGAAAGAAGAGATTCTGCTTGTCGACGATGAACCTACTTTATTGAAATTAGGAGAACGACTTCTGACGACCCTGGGCTACACGGTCCGAACCGCCGACAACGGGAAAGATGCCTGCCGGATCTATCGTGAAGGAAGTTCCGAGATCCAACTGGTAATCCTGGACTATCTCATGCCGGGCATGAGCGGAGAGGAAACCTTTTCCGTTCTGAAAGAGATCAACCCCAGTGTTCGTGTCCTGCTTACCTCGGGACTTGACGGGGAAGGAGAAGTCCGGAAACTGATCGACACAGGAGTTCAGGGATTTATCCCGAAGCCCTTTATGCTCCAGGATTTCTCCCAAGCCGTACGAAAGGCCCTTGACAAACCGATCGGCGCCACCCCCAAAACGTAAAATCCGTTCAAGCCTAATCCGCATCACGGTATAACGGGATACGCAGGATGCAGACCGCCTGCCCGGATTCATTCCGGATCTCCATCTTACCGTGATTGGCCTGGACGAATCGAAAAATGATATTCAACCCCCGACCCTGCACCTCTCCCCGCCGCACTTCTTCAATCTTTTCCTTCGGAACCTCACCCGTATTCCGCACTTCCAGAGCGGCCATAGGCCCGTCAAGATAGGTTCGCAGGGCAACCTCCCCCCCCTGATCGGGGACAGCCCGGGAGGCATTGTTCAGCAGATTGTCTAAAATCCGTTCCAGGCCGAAGCGGGAGCAAAAGACCCGGAGGTCCGGTTCCAGAACCGCCGGACGGACAAGGACATTCCGGCGCCTCGCCTCCCGGAGTGTCTCTTCGTTGATCCGGTACCGGGCAAGAGCAATCTCGCTCAGATTGACGATCTCTTCCCGGCCTTCAACACTCATGGAAAAGGTCAAATCCTGAAGGCGCGTCGTCTCCCGGACGACAATATCCAGGTAGGAGGCCAGCTTTTCCCGCAGGGCTTCCGGTTTCGCTCCACTGATCAGTTTCCGTGCCCGGGCGGCAAAGCCGGCGATGGCAATGGCCGGATTCTTGAAATCATGGAGCACATCATCAAGGAGTTCCAACCGCGAAGCCTTGAGAATCTCCCGGCCGAAAAAGCTGAGAAGCTCAATCTCCTCTTCCGAAAAGAAGCGCCGCTGGTCCATAGCATAGAACATCATGATATACCGCACGATCTGATTGACATGAAGCGGAACGAGAAGAATCGAATGGATTTTGTTCCGTTGCACAAACGCCCGGATTCCCCGGCTCGTCATCAGGCTCCTCGCCGGCTCCTTGATCAACAGGTAGGCCGGATCGACACGCTCACAGTCATACTCTCCTCCGGGAATCGTTTTGTGAACAACACATTCGAAATAGGGATGGTGACTGACCGTGTAGGTATACCCCAATTCATGGTAGGTCTTCTCCAGCGGATAACCCGCCTCCAGGCGGATGTATTGCTGGTCCCTGGAAACGGAGAAGAGGGAACAGCTCTGTACCTGAAGGAATTCACCGATTTCCGGTATGAGCTGGGAAAAAAGATCCCTGAGTTTGACCCCTTCCCGGTTACTCAACTTCACAAAAATCTTTTCCACGATCTTTTCCTTGCGGGTGTTCAGTTTCTGCAGATCGAGGATCTTCTTCTTGGCCAGCACATAGCTGACCCGCCGCGCCAGGAGTTCCGCATGAATCATCAAAAGAGCGCCGAATTGCCGGTTATCCTCTTTGAAATAGATCTGGAGTGAACCCAGAATATCTTCGTCACGTCCCATGAATCGCGGGATTCGCAGAGGAACAGCCAACAGGGAACGGTAGCCCTTTCGCTCCACAATCTCCTTGTTCTTGTAATTGGGGTCCTTGAGAATACTCGGAACGGCGATACTATGATGCTCCTTCACCACACGTCCGGCAATGGAATCGTGAAAAGGGATCGACATCAACCGCTCATCGTCCGGATACCGGTAAGAACCGAAGCTGGTCATCTTCAGAGTTTCCGGATCAAATAACCGAATCGACGCGGCCTCGGCATCCAGATTGTGGACGATCCGTTCGGCGGCGATCTCCAGGATCTTCTTCTCCGGAAGCCCCGGATCGATCTTCATGATCTCTTCCGTCTCTTCGATTAACCGGGATAGAACCCCGGAGAGGCAATCCTCTTCAATGGCCCGGGCAAGTGCCTCCCGGTCGGCATCATTCAACGAAAGCCGCTGAAAAACGGGATGGGTGGAAAAGAAATTTTCCAGACGCCCTTTCATTCGCCCTCTTCCTTTCCGGTATTTTTCTCCGCACTCCCCCGGTCCAGGACCGGAATCTGAATCACAAAAGTGCTCCCCCGGCCCTCAACACTCTTCACGGAGATAGTGCCGTGATGTTCCTCCACAATCCGGCGACTGACGGAAAGTCCCAGTCCGGTCCCTTCAGCACTCTCTTTCGTGGTAAAGAAAGGATCAAAAATCCGGTCGAGGTTTTCCGAAGGAATTCCTGTCCCGGTATCCTGGATCTCGACCCGGACCCACTCCATACCGTCCTTCACGAAGGGTTCGGTAACAACCGTCAGGGTCCCCTTCCCGTCCATCGCCTGAGCGGCGTTGAGGATAATATTCATCAAGGCCTTTTCCATCTGTCCCCGGTCTCCGAGAACCCTCGGAAGAGCCGGATCGATCCTGCGGACCACCCGGATCTCTTTCTCTTTCAACTCGTCACGATTCATCGCAATCCCCCGCTCCAGGATCTTTGACAAATTGATCTCCTGCAACTCCCGGGCCGGGCCGTGGGTAAACATCAGCAGGTCCCGGAGGATCCTCTCCAACCGGGCCGTTTCGTCCACGATGATCTGGACATAACGTCTCTCCCGGGAATCGGGATCGATCGTATGCAGACATTTCCGGGCGAAGCCGCCGATGGAAACCAGGGGATTCCGAATCTCGTGGGCCACGTCGGAGGTCATCCGGCCCAGTGCGGAAAGCTTTGCCGTCTCCACCAGTTTCTGCTGGGCCTCTTCAAGGTTTTTCAACGACTCCTCCAGATGATGATTCAAAAGGGAGATCTTTTCCCGGTCCTTCCGCATCATCCTCGAGAGAAGCCCCGCCGAAATCGAGAGAATGTACAAAAAGAAAATCCGCAGCGCAAAATCCGTCCAGTGCATGGAATATCCGCTGTCCACATAACTTACGAAATAGATCAGGCCGGAGGCCGTCGAGACGAACAACCCCACGACCAGTCCGTAATAAAAGGAATGAAGGGCAACCAGAATATAAAAGGCGATAAAAAAACTGCTGGCCGCCCCTCCCGTCAGCATGAGGAGAAGAAAGATAAACAGGAGATCAAAAAGCATCCCCACGAGATAAAAAAAACGGATTCGTTCCAGATTGAAGAAAATGGTTACATAGAGAACGGAGACATAAAAGGAGTAGAAGAGAAAAACGCTGAAGGCCCGAAGTTTCAGGTCATGGTTCAGGGGGACAAAATAGAGCCAGCTCAGACCGCCGGCCAACACCACCAGACGAAGCCCCAGGAAGAGATTATCCATGGGACCGAAGGAAGGCGCTGAATCCTCCTGAAGGAGATGTGGATCGAAAGTGTCCTGCATCAATTCCTCCATGATGGAAGTTTACTATACCTCGAAACGGTAGGATTGCATAGAAAAAGTTTAGCAGAAAAGCCGAAATGAAGTCACGAAGATCAACGGAAGGTTTTCCACCGACGCCTATCCTCTGCCGATCCGCCTGAATCCGAGAAGGGGAAGGGCTCCGATGAGAAAGAGGATCGATCCGGCCAGGGCCACCCGCGCGCCGGGGTCGTCGGCCACCTCACAAACGGCGTAAGGAATGGGGCGGAAGCCGAAAGTCTTCAGGTAGATCGGGATACCCTTGTAGAAGGCCGGCGCGTTCGGTGCCAACGTCCGGGTCACGCTCCCCTCTTTCGTGATCAACACGACCTCTGCGGAATAGTCCTTCGGCATGCCGTTGGGATAAGGAACATAATCAATGCGGCTCAACCGCAGTTTCAGATTGAGCCGGGCAACCGAAACGGCATGTCCCTTCGGCAGGACGATCCCGCTCTCACGGAATCCGGTGGAAGCGGAGACGAGGTGTGCCAGCAGAATCAGGAGAAAACCGGCATGGGTGATATGGGCGAAAAGTGACGGGCCGATCCGGAGGGAACGGACCGTACAGACCAGGGTGTTGAGCGTCAGGATCGCCATCAGGAATATGGCAAGAGGAAGCCATCCGTTCTGCGGAAAGAAGGCCCGGCCGGACCTTCTCCACCACGCAAAAAGCGGCGCGGCGTTCATTCCCCGGTGCGCCTCGGGAAAGAGAGGCATCAGAACAGCACCGAGCAGGAATACGGCAATGAGGAGCGTCAGGACCCAGACCGTCAGTTTCAGTGAGGAGAACCAGCGTAAGAGGAATGGCATCCATCATCCCTTTCAAAATCTTTCTCTGACAAATTCCTCCGATCCCCTATTTTCACAAAGGCACAGGCGTAAAGGGGCAAAGGAACATAGGCACAAAGTTCAAAGTCAAAGTCAACAGCAACGGTATTCCCCTCATTTCCGTATCAGAAGGAATGGGACGACTTCATAAGCAACCCCACTCCCGCATAAGTGAAAAGCACGACGGCAAATCCGGTCATGGCCAGCACAGCCCGCGTCGAATCCTTCCACCCTCGAACGATGCGGGCGTGAAGATACAAAGAGTAGTAGAACCAGACGATCGTCGTCCAGAGTTCCTTCGGTGTCCAGAGCCAGTAAGTCCCCCATGCATAATAGGCCCAGATCCCGCCGGCGATCATCGCCACGGAAAACAAAAGATAGCCCCGGAGATTCGCACGGTATTCGGCTTCGAGGACCTCCTCCCTGCGACCGGAAAGAAAATAGTCGAGCCCGCCTAAAAATCCGACGGCAAAAAGGGCATAGGAAATGAAGGAGAGCCCCACATGGATTTCGAACCAGACCGTTCGGAGCACCGGTGGAAGGGGGTACAATTCCCTCGGCGCCAGGAGATCACAGGACAACATCATCGCTGCAAGGATCGTCCCCCCCTGAAGAAAAGTCATCCGGCGGTATTTCCGGTAGAAAAGTCCGCTGCAAACCGCCGTCGCGAGGGCAAAAAAAGAGAGTGTGTCAAAGACCCCGGCCAAGGGAATCCTGCCGGCCGAAACGGTTCGGATGGAAATAGCAATCGTATGACAAGAGACGGCGGTGAAAAGTGCAATCCCCTTCATTCGGAAAGAGAGAAAGACCGAGATGAGATAACCTGCCAGGGCGGCATAAAAGAAACCGTCAAACCATTGATGTGACAAGGGCATCATCATTTTGTCATTGTACATGGATCGGCCTTTTGCCTCAAGGAAGAAAGTCTCTTTGTTTGACAAAAATCGAAGAGAAGGGCTATATTCTTTGAGACATGAAACCGGAATTTGTGGA
>JAADIO010000013.1:12494-13521 GCA_013151235.1 Deltaproteobacteria bacterium
ACCGACGACACGCTGGAAGGATTGTGTGAGAAATGCAGCGAGCTGCCGAATATCAAGCGAATGATCATCAACACGCTCGATCAGATCTACCGGCTTGAGAGGAATGAGTCCGGCGACCTCCGGGTGAACCGCCCCGAATTTCTGGGCCTTTTTTATGAACGAAAGAACACCGGAACCTTGACCGGGGATCTCTTCCAATCAACACCCGATGGTTTCGGCGCCCTCACGATCGGACTGACCCTGCCGAAAGACGGTTGCAGCAGCCTTGATCTGGCCCGGATCGACGTCTTTGTTTTCAATTCTCCCCTCACTTCCGATGAAAGCAAAAACTTTCTGCATGATTTTCTCCCCCGGATCCGGGAACAGATCGGCACAAAGATTGTAAATTGTGTCGGATACCATCTCCACGGAGAAGAGGATGGAATCATTATCGGTCTCAACTATCCGGAAGAGGTCACCCGCTATGACGGCGAGGTCATGAAATCCCTGGCCGTAACCGTCGGCTCCCTTTCCACCCTGGCCCGGCAGATCACGGCGATCAAGGAAGGGTTCATCTATCTTATTGAGTCCCTGGCCCGCGCCTCGGAAGTAAACGACATGGATACGGGAAACCATATCGTCCGGGTCAACACCTTCGCCAAGCATTTGGCACTGGCCATGGGCAAACCGGCGGCTTTCTGCAACGAGATCGGCCTGGTCGCCCAGATGCACGATGTAGGGAAAATCCACACGCCCTCGGAGATCCTGCGAAAACCGGGCGAACTGACAGCGGATGAACTCCGGGTCATGCAGCAGCATAGCCTTCAGGGAGAGGTGATCCTCGGCACCGCCCCGAAACTCTCCATGGCCCATCATATCGCCGGCGCCCATCACGAAAATTTCGACGGGACGGGATACCCCCGCGGCCTGAAGGGAGAAGCAATCCCCATTGAGGCGCAGATCGTCAAAATCGCCGATGTCTACGATGCCCTCCGGTCGGAACGGCCCTACAAAGAGGCCTTCTCTCACGATCGGTCCATGGAGATAA
>JAADIO010000014.1 GCA_013151235.1 Deltaproteobacteria bacterium
CGCCTGATCCGCCATTACGGTCTTCATTCCGACGACTATGATGTTGCAAAGCAGGGATGGAAGTATACGCTGAAAAGCGGCCGGGTCCTCGAATTCATCCCGACCTCCTTTCTGCATGCGCCCGGTGCAATCGCCACCTATGATGCCAGGACCCGGACCCTTTTTTCCGGCGATCTCTTCGGCGCGATTGGCCGGGAATGGTCCCTCTTTGCCGATGAGGAATTTATCGCCCCCATGGAGGAATTCCACCGCCTCTACATGCCTTCGAAGAAAATTCTGCGATCCTGCATGAACCGGCTGGAAGGGTACGCCATCGACCGGATCCTTCCCCAGCACGGATCAATCCTCGAAGGCGAACAGGTCAAAACGGCCACCGCCCGTCTTCGGGAACTGGAGTGCGGCATAGATCTTTCCGTGGAAGAACCATGATGAAGTCGTAAAAAGTCGTTTTCCGGATTCCGTTCATGGTTCGACAGGCTTCCGAGCATGGTGAGCTTGCCGAACCACACGAACGGAATCAATAACTTACACCGTTCGCACTGAGCCTGTCGAAGGGCTTCGTGACTTTTTACGAGACCATCAACCATGAAACACTACGACAAGGAGATCGTCCGGACGAGCGACCGGCAATTAACGGAGATCCTGACCATCAACAAGGAGCTCACGGAAAAATCGCTCCGGATGCGGTGTCTCTCCTATCTCGCGGAAGTGAAATCCGAACTCCTGACCCAGACCGTCTATGAGATCGGCCGGAGCAAGAAAATCCTGCAGCAGATCAACCTTGATCTCACCTCCTCCCATACGACCCTGAAACACCAGCAGGAGATTGTCAGAGCACAGAACGAGGAACTGGAACGATGTGTTGCGGAACGGGTAGCCGATCTTCAACATTCAAATAAAACCTTACGGGAAGAGATCGAAGCACACCGGAAGAGTGAGAAACAACTACTCCTCTTCCGTACGCTCCTCAACCATTCCAATGACGAGATTTTCGTGATTGATCCCGAACGGGGAACCTTTCTTGATGTTAATGAAAAGACCTGCACGGAACTCGGATACAGTCGCGTGGAACTCCTTTCCAGGAGTGTCATCGATGTCGAACAAACCATTCCGGATCTCGCTGCATGGCAGACTCATGTTAAAGAACTTGCTCATATGGGAACGGCACTCTTCCCGGGGATACACATCCGGAAGGACGGAACGACCTTTCCGGTCGAGGTGAGCGCCTCCTACATCCGGGAAGAAGATACGGCTTATCTTGTAGCGGTCGCCCGAAACATCACGGACCGGAAAAAACTAGAGGCGCAGTTCCTGCAGTCACAGAAAATGGAGGCAATCGGCCGGTTTGCCGGGGGGATCGCTCACGACTTCAACAACCTGCTCACGGCCATTATCGGCTATTCGGAGATGCTCCTCCTCGATCGAACGCCCAAGAGTGGCGATTACGATGAGATCAAAACGATCCGCGAGACGGCAGAACGGGCATCACAACTGACCCGCAGGATCCTCGCCTTCAGCAAAAGGCCGGTAATGGAGCCAACATTGTTCAATCTGAACGATATTCTCCGCGATATGGAGAAGATGCTTACGCGTCTGTTAGGAGAAGATATTGAGTTTCGCTTTGAACCGGATGCAGATCTTCGAACGATCAAGGCCGACCCGGGCCAGGTGGAGCAAGTCCTCCTCAACCTCGTTGTCAATGCACGCGATGCCATGCCCGACGGAGGGAGGTTGACCGTTGCCACGACCAATATCCGACTCGACCCCTCCTATGTCCAGGCCCACCCGGAGATTCGAACAGGTGATTACGTCCTGCTCTCCGTCACCGACACCGGAATCGGGATGGAAGAAGAAGTTCGGACACATATCTTCGACCCCTATTTCACAACAAAAGAAGACGGAACGGGGCTGGGACTCTCCACGGTTTACGGGATCGTCCGCCAGAACGGCGGACACCTTTATGTCTACAGCGAAATTGAACAGGGAACGACCTTTAAGGTCTATTTCCCTGTGGCAACACAAGGAGGAGTCACAAAAGAAGTTCTCCAAAAGGAAGAGACGTCGCTTCCCCACGGCCGGGAAACACTCCTCGTGGTGGAGGACGAACAGACGATTATCACACTTGTCCTTCAGGTCCTCGAATCCCTGGACTATAACGTTCGGACCGCGATGAGCGGCGAGGAGGCGCTAAGACTCATCGCTGAACGGGACAGACCGCCCGATCTGCTGATCACCGACGTTATCCTCACGGGGATCGGAGGACCGGAAATGGCCGTCGAAATGAAAAAGAAGTGGGCCGACCTGAAGGTCCTTTTCATGTCCGGTTATGCGGACCGTAGGATTGCAAAACTTTCCGAGCTGCCTGAACCCATGGCCTTCCTTCCCAAACCCTTTACACCGGGCGAACTGGCCCGGAAGGTCCGGGAAATACTGGATGGATAAGGTTCAAATCGGGGGCGGGTACACCCTGAGGAAGCAACTAATTCCGGCGGACTGTTCAATTCAGAAGTGTCCAACTCTTTTTATAGAATTTTTTTAGCAGAGAAACCATCGCCGGATTGTAATCGATTGAGGCATGTTCCTTGATTATAAATTCAATTCCATTTTCCTGATCATCTGAATAGGCAATGAGAGCACCTTCAATCTTGGCGTTTTCACTCAACTTGATCCGGGTTACGCCGTGATGCTTCGGATCCAGGTGGCGGAGTATAACCAGCCCGTGATAGTTGAAATTATCGTTGGCATCAAGACGGGCGGCTGTGCTTTCACAGCCGTCATTATAATCATCAATAATCAGAACACCGTAGCCGGTCACAGAGTTTTCAGTCTTCACATTTCCCTGCAAATAGGTCACTTGCGGAGCATCGGCAGTCCCCATCAGCAAAAGGTCAAGATTGTGCTCATTATCAATCCTGATAACTTTTGCGGCTTTGTCCGGCTCCCTACCGCGGAGAAGGCTGTTGACAAACCCGTCCAGTTCTTCACGTGTCGGGTGATAATTATGAGTGATTGAAGTAACCGCTGACGTTTCATCTTCTATATCAGGCAATGAATCCGTCGTGGCAATTTTGATTTCAGTATCATCCTTCGTTTTCTTCCCTTTTATTTTCCCTTCCCAACTACTTTCAATCCTGATCTGCACATTAGGAGGCCGTTTTGTATTATCACCAGCGCCGCCGGGATTAATCAGGTTCACTGCGCCATTCAAGAGAAGAGTACCGAAGGTAATCCGGACCATATCCCGTTTGTCGTCATAGCGTGAGAAAAGAGAGAATGAACCATCACCATGATTACTAATATGGATCGTATAGCTCTCTCCATCGTCCGGATTGCAGAGAGCATTGATGTCTTCTCCTTCGGCAAGAATATCTTCTTTCTGGGGGGACAGGTAAGCATTCAAGACGGGAGTAATGTCACCATCGACCGTGTCATACTCGAGAAGATCGTTCAAACTGTCAAATGTATAGTTGGTATTATTGATATTCAGCGATGTCCCGCTTATGATCGCCTCAATATTGCTTGCGGCCAACTCCGTGCATCCCTCGGCAGCATACAGATTTTTCTTGTTCTGATAATCATTCCCGGCGATCTTCGTGTCAATGGTTGTATTAATCATGGCCGTCATCCCGATCAGGGTCAGGGCCAAAAGGATCAGCAAGGCCGTCACCAGGGCCATGCCCTGGTCATTCACATACACAACGCTCATCCTCGAAAAACGAATCATGGTTCTTCCCCTCACATATTCCTCAAGACAACACGCCGGGTCAAGACGATCTGCCGATAACCATTATTGTTTTTGTACCTCGGGTCTGCCCTCCGGGTCCTCGCAATGATCGTCACGGTCACGACATGGGGATTAACGGGGTTGTCCACCTGGAACATCGGGGTATCAGGAATTCCGTCCCCAGTTAGGTCCTGGGTGATAAAAGATGCGATAAAACCGTTGCCGGCACCCGTCCCGCTTACACTGATGCGGCCGGCTTTATCCTCCTTGCTTGAATACAGGTCCGTCCCTTGATTAAAACGATACACAACTCCGTCTTGCAGGAGGACGCCATCCCCTTGTCGGGGATGATCAGTGAATATATGTTTTAACGTAAGGCTCTGCGTTCTTTGAAGTCCCCCAACCAAGTAGTCCATGGCCACCCTGGCATTCTGTTCCATCTCCTGCACGTTTTCCTGAACATTGTAGCTCCGGCTCTGAGAAACCATGAAGTTCACCAGTCCCGCCGTCACAATCCCCGTCAAAGCAAGAGTAACAAGAATTTCAACCAGGGTGAATCCACCCTGTCTCCCCTTATGGTCGGTAGCCACAGTCACCTGAACTCACATCCGGCCGATAATTGTTGTAAAGTCGGCATGGTGCAGTTTCGGTGGTTCCGTCCTTCCCGGATCCGGCCAGAAAACCGAGACCGCCACTTTCGCAAAAAGAGGCCGCGTAGGATCAGGGTAGAATGTCACCACACGTGTCCACGTAAAACCCTTGTAGGGGTTATCCACTTTCCCGTCCCCGTCGATATCAATATCTCCGGGATCTAAATTTCCATCACCGTTAATATCCCCGTAGGGAATGCTTGTTGTGGATTGATTATTCTTTGTCAAAAAGAGTTCGTTTGTTGTGAAGGGATTCCCGTTATTAAGATCCGTTAAGCTCGCGAACAAGGTTGCTAAACTCTTGCTTCTAGCCTCCTCGATAAGGTCAGCCCCAATCGAGGTCGCAATCGTCATATTGCTGCTGAAGGCATTGGAGCGAATCATTTGAGCCTGGAGCCCCGCCAGTCCCAACAGCCCGAAAGAGAGAACCACCAAGGTGATCAGTAGTTCAATCAGGGTAAAACCTTCCTGATTCGACACCCTACTTCTTGACAAGCCTTAACCCTCCGACAGGATTTATCTTTACCTCATATTCTGTAACCGTTTGTCTGAGACCAACCGTGATGGTTTGCGCCCCATCCTTCAGATTGCCCATGGGCTGATAAGTCAGCTTCCCGGCATTGGCCCCACACAAATTACTTGTCAGCTTTACATCGGGGGTACTATCTTGGAAGTCAACCCGCGGAATCACATCACGTCCAGTGCTATCCTGAATCGACATTGCAGCAGCCGGGTTCAGAGAAAAAATTATATCGACAGTCTTATTCTCTTCAATCGCCGCCATTCGTGCCAACTGCAAATTGGTGTAGATCTCCCGCGCCGTATTCTTTACTTTTTGTGATTGAGAATATGTCTCAAGTGACGGCGCAACAAAGGCCAGGGTCAGGGCAATAATGGAGATGGTAATGATAAGCTCGATATAGGTAAAACCTGAACTTGCGCGGTGCATTATTTTATCCCTTATCTTGTACCATGTTCTGAAATAACCTCAACGGATAGTAACAGATTTGCAAAAAATGTCAACATATTGTATACGAGAAAGTTGACATTTTTTTCACTCTGTTAATACAAAAAATATGGCTGAACTATACCAGAAGATGGGGGAAAAGGCAAGGTAAAATTTACAAAAGTATTACGTACTACCACAATCTAAAGATATAAAAATGCTTAGAATAACCAAATCCATCCGTTTTCAGGGAAAATCGCGCAGCCTCCTGCATTNNNGCATTCGGGTGAAGGTAGAGTAGGCGCCCACACAGAGAAACGTCATTCCTTGCAGACTGTGACAGGTGGCGACCCCCGGTGAACCAAGCCGTCGGGTCATTCCGGTTTTATCCTTCGGATTGTCTTCCCCTTACCGGGACCGGGTTTGCCTGCCACACCGGGCAAACCAAAAAGGACAGGCACCCCTTTGATGCCTGCCCTTATACTCTTACCGTTTCGTATAAAAGGTTGCCCGGAACGCACCCCATATCAATGCCCGGGGTTCGGCGCCACAACGGCAAGGACCGTCAGGCGGGTGACCGCTCGAACCCCATGGGGTTCATCGGGATTACAGAGCAGAAGATTGCCGGCAATCCCCTTTCTTTTTTTATTTCCCAGGGTAAACTCCCCCTCCCCATCCAGTACCTGCATCATCACTCTTGCCGGCGCTCCATGGGGAGGGATCTCCTGTCCTGCTTCCATACATAACAATGCCATTTTCATTTCAGGCGTATCCTGGAGAAACTGCTTTACCGGACCTTCCGGTGAAAACTTCTTCAGGGCATTCAGATCGATCGTCTCCATCTCGCCTCCCTTATGAACTCACGGCATTTTTCATTACGGCATTAATCTCATCTACAATCACCTGCGGATCAAGATTATGCATGGTCGAACCGAAGGCGATGCTTTCCATGTTCACGCCGGGGCAGGTGAAACAGCCGTTTCCGAAGTGTTTCTCGATAATCGCCTTGGCTTCGGGGGAATGTTTGATCACATCACCGATCAAGGTCTCTTTTGTTACTTCACTCATGAGGATTCCTCCTTTCTCTCTTCCAGTCACGGGAAGGGTTTCCTTTCGCTGTCTTTCATTCTACATCTTATATATACCAGAGGCAACCGGCCGACACCGTGACGCACATCACAAGTGGTGAAAGTTTTTCGCCTTGACTTTTGCTTTGCCCCTCTGTGCCTTTGCCCCTTGCTCTTTCACCTTCCCGTCAGCCCAGTCAGCTTCCGGTACATCCCGACCAGTTTCCGGGGGAGTGATTCGATCTCATCCAGGATCAGGAAGTTCCCCCGTTCGAAGATCTCCGGAAGATATGCACGGGCTTCGGTATCGACGGTGATGCAGAAGGAGAGAATACCGGACGCCCGGGCGGAGAGAAGGGCCTTCTTGATATCCTCGATCCCGTATCGCCCTTCATAGGTATCGAAATCGTTCGGCTTGCCGTCACTCAGGATAATAAGCAGTTTCGTTCGGGCCCGGACATGCTGGAAGAGATGGGTGATGTGACGAATCGCCGGGCCCATGCGGGTATAGTCGAGGGGGCGCATCCCGCCGATCCGACCCCGAATCTCGGAGCCGTACCCCTCGTCGATCCCCTTGAGGGTATAGAGGCTGCAGGCCTTCCGGGTCTTGCTCGAAAAACCGAAGATGCCGTAACGGTCGCCGATCGCCTCCATGGCCTCTCCCAGAAGAAGCAAGGCCTCACGCTGCTGGTCCATCACCCGGAGGTTTTTCACATAGGCATCGGTGGAGGCAGAGAGGTCGGCAAGAAAGATCGTGGCGATCTCCTTTCTGCGACGCCGTTTTTCAATGTAGATCTTCTCCGACGGCATGACGCCGGCCTGCATGTCGGTCCATGCCTCAATGAATGCATCGTTGTCCACATCCTCGCCGTTGATCCGCTTTCTGAGCTTACGGTACTCCGGTCGAAGGGCCTGAAATTCACGGCGGACCCGGGTGAAGAGATGTTTATTTTTCTCCATCAAACGATCGGACCATGCGATATCCTCACGGTCGTAGACTCTTTCGATCAGCGTGCACCAATCCTTGCGAAGGGCGCCGATCCGGTAGTCCCATTCGTCATACAGAAGACCGGGAACCGCTTCCCCGGAGTCGTTTTCAAGTTCCCCCGGCTCGATCTCGAAATCCTCTTCCACATGGAGAAGGGTTTTCGCCTTCCGTGCCGTCCGGATCATCCCCGTGGATTCAAGTTCGTCCAGGGCCTTGGAAAGTTCGCCCACATCTTCGTCGGTATCCAGCGGCCGGCTGATCCGGAAATACTTTGCGATCATGCTGATCTTTTCAAACCGGTTCAGCAGAATCCCCCGCCGCGCCTCCTCCTCGTCGAATTCCGTTGCCTCCGGCGTCACCTTCCGATCCGTCGAAAGTACGGTTTTCTTCTGCGTCGTCTCCTCTTGATCCCGGTCCCCGGCCTGCCCCTGCGCCGCCACACGAACCGCTCCTTTGAGCGTCCGAAGAATGGAGGGAAGATTCATCCAACCCCGGTATGGCACGGCGTCAATCTTCCGATACGGGCCGTCCACACCGTTCAGTCCACCCAGCATCCGCAGGGCCAGACGCGCGGAGTCGGACGGGCTGCTCCCGTTCCCGACGAGATGAATCATCTCTTCTCTGAAGGGATCGGCCCATTTCCGAACGGACGGGACGAACCCGGACAGGTCCGCGACGGGATGAAGACTCAGCCGGAGGAGGGCCTCGACCCTCTGTTCTGCCACAGTCAGTCCTTCCGGCTCCGGCCTTTCCCTCAAACACTGTTCCTTCAGCCTGTTCAAAAGCGTTGCCAGGCCTTCCATCTCCTCGGACAAATGCCGTTCCATCCGGGCGTCCTCGATGATGGAAAAAAGATCCAGGACCCGGTCCGGGTTCTCCATGCGATCAAAAAGTCCCAGGACCTCAAGACTCCCGAAACGGATCTGCCCATACTTGTGGGCAATAATCGCCTTGTAAAGGGCGAAATTTTCCTCCCGATCGTCAAAGGTATCGATTCGCTCCGGTAGATAGATCCGTTTCAGGTCGGTGTAGGAGTCGGCCGGGGTCGCCGGGACCTGCCGGTTCGCTCGACGGATCAATCCGAAGACATAGCCCTTCCCTTCTTTCCAGATCCGGTTTTTCCGGATCCCCAACGGCTCTTCCATCAGGCCCGACAGATAGATGTCGAGGACCTCCTGTATATCGGAAAGATGCACGGCGGAGGAGGAAGTTTCCTCTTGGACGCCGCCTCTTCCGGGCCTATTTCCGATCATAGAAAAGAACATATGCCTCTGTGCCTTTGCCCCTGGTCTTAAAACACCGACGTAATCAGCTCGTAGATGCCCCGCTTCACCTCCGGCTCATCGGTGATCGGTTGCAGCATGGCGATCTCGCAGGCCCGGCGGGGTAAAATCCCATCCTCGATCAACTGCGCCGCATAGACAAGAAGGCGGGTGCTGACCGTCTCGTCCAAACCCTTGTCCTTGAGATTCCGGATCTTGCCGCCCAGAAGAACCAGGGCACGGGCCGTTTTCTCATC
>JAADIO010000015.1 GCA_013151235.1 Deltaproteobacteria bacterium
TCGTCCCGATATTGACGTGGGGCTTCGTCCGCTCATATTTTGCCTTTGCCATCGGTCTTCCTCCTTATTCAAATCAAACCGTTCAAACCGTCTCATCCGTTCAAACCGTTTAAGCTGTCTATTATCTTCCTTGCAGCTTCGCGACAATCTCATCCGCAATCTGCCGGGGAATCTCGGCATAGTGGGAAAACTGCATGGTATAGGTCGCCCGGCCCTGTGTCTCTGAACGAAGGTCGGTGGAGTATCCGAACATCTCCGCCAGCGGAACATGGGCATCAATCACCTGAATATTTGCCCGGGCCTCCATCCCCTGAACATGCCCCCGCCGGGCGTTCAGGTCCCCGATGACCTGCCCCATATACTCTTCCGGGACCACCACTTCCACCGACATCATCGGCTCCAGCAAGTAGGGGTCCGCTTTGCCGACCCCGTTCTTGATCGCCATGGAGGCTGCAATTTGAAAGGCCATCTCCGAAGAATCCACATCATGATAGGAGCCGTCATAGAGGACCACCCGAACATCCACCAAGGGATAGCCTGCAAGAACACCGCCGTCCAGGGCATTCCGCGCTCCCTTCTCGACGGATCCGATATACTCTTTCGGAATCACACCGCCCTTGGTCTCATCCGCGAACTGAATCCCCGAACCGGGTTCCAGAGGCTCCAGACGAATATTGACATGGCCGTACTGGCCTCGTCCGCCCGTCTGTCGGACGAAACGCCCTTCCGCTTTCACCGCTTTATGAATCGATTCACGGTAGGCCACCTGCGGTTTGCCTACATTGGCATCGACCTTGAATTCCCGCATCAACCGGTCCACGATAATCTCCAGATGCAGTTCACCCATTCCGGAGATAATCGTCTGTCCAGTTTCCCGATCCGTGGTTACCCGGAAGGAGGGATCCTCCTGGGTCAGCTTGGCCAATGAAACACCCAACTTTTCCTGGTCCATTTTGGTCTTCGGCTCAATGGCGACGGAGATCACCGGTTCCGGAAATTCAAGGGATTCCAGGACGATCGGGTGTTTCGGATCACAGAGAGTGTCCCCCGTACTGCAATGGTTCAGACCCACGGCCGCAACAATATCTCCGGTCCGGACTTCCTTGATATCCTCCCGCTTGTTGGCATGCATCCGGAGGATCCGACCGACACGCTCCTTGCGTCCCCAGGAAGAGATATGGACCGGGTCCCCGGCCTCAAGGATTCCGGAATAGACCCGGAAGAAGGAGAGCTGCCCCACATAGGGATCGGTCATGATCTTGAAAGCGAGAGCGGAGAAAGGCTCCTCATCGTCGGCTTTCCGGATCACCTGTTTGGATTCTTTATGCTCGGGAAGGAGACCTTCCACGGGGGGAACATCAAGGGGAGAAGGAAGATAGTTGACAACGGCATCCAGAAGGGGCTGAACCCCCTTGTTGCGGAAGGCCGACCCGCAGAGAACGGGCACGATCTTCAGATCAAGCGTTGCCTTTCGAATGGCGGCGCGGATCGCGTCCTCCGTCAGTTCCTTTCCTTCGATATAGTCGTTCATCAGCGATTCGTCATATTCCGCCACCGATTCAATCATCTTCTCCCGATTGACGGCGGCGGTCTCAGCCATCTCCGGCGGGATCTCGGTCACCGTGAACATTTGCCCTAAGGCCGCTTCATCTTCCCAAAGGAGGGCCTTCATCATCACCAGATCGATCACTCCGGCAAAATTGTCTTCCTTGCCGACGGGGAGTTGAACCGGTACGGGATTCGCACCGAGACGTCCGTGGATCATCGAGACACAACGGTCGAAATCGGCCCCCATACGATCCATCTTGTTCACGAAGGCAATCCGGGGAACAGCATATTTGTCCGCCTGACGCCAGACCGTCTCCGACTGGGGTTCCACTCCCCCCACGGCACAGAAAACGGCAATGGCCCCGTCCAGCACCCGCAGAGATCGCTCCACCTCTATGGTAAAATCAACATGTCCGGGGGTATCAATAATATTGATCCGATGATCGAGCCAGAAACAGGCCGTCGCAGCGGAGGTAATCGTAATCCCCCGTTCCTGCTCCTGGATCATCCAGTCCATAACGGCGGCGCCGTCATGAACCTCTCCCATTTTGTGAGAAATGCCGGTATAGAAAAGAACCCGCTCCGTCGTCGTGGTCTTTCCCGCATCGATATGGGCCATAATCCCGATATTGCGATATTTCGATAAAGGATATTCTCTGCCCAACCCTTGTTTCCTCCGATGCTGCTCCTGACTGTTTTGCACTGCAATTGCGGGCATCATTACCACCTGTAATGGGCAAAGGCCTTGTTCGCTTCCGCCATCCTGTGGGTATCCTCACGTTTCTTTACGGAAGCCCCGGTATTCTTCGCCGCGTCCATCAATTCGCCGGCAAGACGCTCCTTCATGGTTTTCTCTCCCCTTGAACGGGCAAAACTGATGAGCCATCTCTGACTCAGGGCAAGACGCCTTGCCCCACGGACTTCGACCGGCACCTGATAAGTAGAACCGCCGACCCGGCGGGAACGAACCTCAACCATCGGCTTAACATTGTCGATGGCCTTGTTGAAAATCTGCAACGGATCTTCTCCGGTCTTCGTCTCAATAATTTCCATCGCATCATAGAAGATCTTTTCCGACAGGCTTTTCTTTCCCTGACGCATGAATCCATTGATGAACCGGGTCACCTGCTTGTTATGGAATTTCGGATCGGGTAATATTTCCCGTTTTGTGGCCACTCTTCGGCGTGCCATAATCTCTTCTCCCGCTTACACTATTTTTTCGGGCGCTTCGCCCCGTATTTTGATCGAGCCTTCCGACGGTCGGACACTCCGGTGGAGTCCAGAGTCCCCCGGACAATGTGGTACCGGACACCCGGCAGGTCCTTCACACGGCCGCCGCGCAGCAGGACAATGGAATGTTCCTGCAGACTATGCCCCATTCCCGGGATGTATGTCGTCACCTCATAGCCGTTGGTCAAACGAACACGAGCGACCTTACGAAGGGCCGAATTCGGCTTTTTCGGGGTCGAAGTATAAACTCGCGTGCAGACCCCCCGTTTTTGCGGGCTCCCCTGCAGGGCAGGGGCGCTTGTCTTCTTCCGGCTTTTGCTTCTTCCTTTTTTGACCAGTTGATTAATGGTCGGCACTTCATCACCTCCAGCCCTGATGGAGACCCCAACCAGGACTTATATCCCCTTTGTTTTCAAAGGGTATGGAAAATTATACTGCGCACATTCCCCTCAGGCGAAAAACCTCCGCAATATATCAGAGCTGTTGAGGAGATGTCAAGAGGTTTTTCCGCTTTTTAGACGGAAAAACAGAAGACCTTCCCCGGATGGCTCGCAAATCATCCGGTTTATAAAAGCCGCGAAACCATCATGACGGGACGACTTCTTCCAGGCTCTCCTGGTTCCCGGCCTCCGCTCCCTCGGATACTTCCTCGGGTTCCTCCGGTTGTTCGACCTTGACTACCGTTTCACGATAGAGCTGGGTCCCCGTTCCCGCCGGGATCAGCCGCCCCATGATAACATTCTCCTTAAGGCCGATCAGCTCGTCCACTTTGCCGCCGATGGCCGCTTCGGTCAATGCGCGGGTGGTCTCCTGAAAGGAGGCCGCTGAAATGAAACTGTCCGTATTCAAAGAGGCCTTGGTAATCCCCAGCAGGAGAGGCTGCCCCCTGGCCGGCTGTTTTTTCTCCTTGACCATTTCCTGATTCTTGTCGGCAAAGCGGAATTTATCCACCTGTTCTCCGATAAGAAAATCGGTGTCGCCGCTATCTTCTATCACAACCTTCTTCATCATCTGCCGGACGATAACCTCGATATGCTTGTCATGGATGGAGACCCCCTGGAGGCGGTAAACCTTCTGCACCTCCTCCACCAGGTATTTCTGCAGTTCCTTCGGCCCCAGGACCCGGAGAATATCGTGCGGATTGGCGGAACCGTCCATCAGGGCCTCGCCGGCCTTGACGAAATCGCCTTCATGAACGTTGACATGCTTCCCTCTCGGGATACTGTATTCATGTTCTTCCCCGTTCTCCGTCACCACGAGGATGCGCCGGGACCCGCGGAGAAATCCGCCGTCCTTCACCGTCCCGTCGACCTCACTGATCACGGCCTGCTCCTTCGGTTTCCGGGCCTCAAAGAGTTCCGCCACCCGGGGCAGCCCCCCGGTGATATCCTTGGTCTTCGTCGTTTCCCGGGGGATCTTCACCAGGGCATCGCCCGGAAAAACCTCGTCCCCTTTTTCGACCAGGATATTCGCCCCCGCCGGAAGGATATAACGTGCACTGCCCCGCCCCCCCGGCAGTTTCAAGGTCTTGCCGCCGGCGCCTTTGATGGAAAGGCGGGGCCGAAGATCCGTATGGGAGTAATCAATAATCACTCGCCGGGAAAGACCGGTCACCTCGTCCACTTCCTCCCGCATGGAGACCCCTTCCTGAATATCACCGAAGGCGACCTTGCCGCCGACCTCGGTCAAAATCGAAGTCGTGTAGGGGTCCCACTCGACCAGGGTATCTCCCGCCTTCACGGTTTCCCGGTCCTTCTTTTTAAGGAGGGCACCATAAACAACGGTGTATCGTTCCTTTTCCCGCCCCTTCTTGTCCAGGACCAGGAGCTGTCCGTTCCGGTTCATGATGACGATCTTGCCGTCCTTGTTGGTAACGGTCTTGATATTTTCATAGGCCACGACACCGCTGTTCTTCGCCTCCAGGGTCGTCTGTTCCGCGACCTGGCTCGCCGTACCGCCGATGTGGAAGGTCCGCATCGTCAGCTGTGTTCCCGGTTCCCCGATTGACTGGGCCGCCATCACGCCGGCCGCCTCGCCGATCTCGATTCGATTGCCCCGCGCCAGATCCCGCCCATAACAGGCGGCACAGACCCCCCGGTGCATTTCACAGGTCAGGGGAGATCGAATCTTCATTGCGTAGATCCCGGCATCAATAATACGGGATGCAATCTTCTCGTCGATCTCCCGATTGGCCTTGACGACGGTCTTGCCGTCCCGGTCCACCACATCCTCCACCGTCACGCGCCCCAGGATCCGGTCGTAGAGAGGTTCGATAATTTCTCCCCCTTCCACCAGCGCCGTCACCTCGATCCCGTCCAGGGTCCCGCAGTCCTCCTGGAGTACGATGCTGTCCTGGGCCACATCCACAAGCCGGCGGGTGAGATAACCAGAATTGGCGGTTTTCAAAGCCGTATCGGCCAATCCCTTCCGGGCGCCATGGGTGGAAATGAAGTACTGCAGCACGGTCAGCCCCTCGCGGAAGTTGGAGGTGATCGGGGTCTCGATGATCTCCCCCGAAGGCTTCGCCATCAGCCCCCGCATCCCCGCTAACTGCCGGATCTGCTGGGCCGAGCCTCTTGCCCCGGAATCGGCCATCATGAAAATGGGGTTCAATGTCTGATTCTTCTCATCCTCTTCGGAATGAAGTTCCTTCATCATCTCCGCCGAGATGGCATCGGTCACCTGAGCCCAGATATCCACGACCTTGTTATAGCGCTCCCCGTCGGTGATCAGACCGTCGGCATACTGTCGGGAAACCTCTTCGACATCCTTCAGTGCCCGGTCAAGAATCTTCGGTTTGCTGGAAGGAATCTTCATATCATCCACACAGATCGAAACCCCTGCATAGGTCGCGAATTCAAAACCGAGGTCCTTGAGCCGATCCAGGAAGATCACGGTCTTCGCCGGCCCGGCCGAACGGTAGCAATCATCAATGATCGATGCCAGGGCTTTTTTGTTCAGGAGACGATTCACCGCTGAAAAAGGGAACCCCTCCGGCAGGATCTCTCCGATCATGGCCCGCCCGACGGTCGTCTTTTCCGATTTGCCGTTGATCCGCACCTTGATCTTCGCATGGAGAGAGACCTTCTTCGCGTCGTAAGCCATCCGGAGTTCATCGAAACCGGAAAAATGCATTCCCTCGCCGAGAACACCCTTTCTCTCAATGGTCAGGTAATAACACCCCAGGACCATATCCTGGGAAGGAACGGTGATCGGTCTTCCGTTGGCCGGGGAAAGGATATTATTAATGGACAGCATCAGGATCCGGGCCTCCGTCTGAGCCTCAACGGAAAGAGGAACATGGACGGCCATCTGGTCACCATCAAAGTCGGCGTTAAAGGCCGCACAGACGAGCGGATGGAGCTTGATCGCCTTGCCCTCCACCAGGATCGGATCAAAGGCCTGAATCCCTAAACGGTGCAGTGTCGGTGCACGGTTGAGCAACACCGGATGTTCCTTGATCACCTCGTCCAGGGCATCCCAAACCGCATCGTTCATCTTTTCCACCATCTTCTTGGCGCTCTTGATCGTCGTCACCAACCCCTGCTCTTCCAACTTGTTGAAAATGAAAGGTTTGAAGAGTTCCAGCGCCATCTTCTTCGGCAGACCGCACTGATTCAATTTCAGCTCCGGCCCGACAACAATAACGGAACGGCCGGAATAGTCGACCCGCTTTCCCAAAAGATTCTGACGGAAGCGCCCCTGTTTCCCCTTCAGCATATCGCTCAGCGATTTTAAGGGCCGTTTGTTCGGTCCCCGGATAATACGACCCCGGCGGCCGTTATCAAAGAGGGCATCGACCGATTCCTGGAGCATCCGTTTTTCGTTCCGGATAATAACCTCGGGGGCCTTGAGTTCCATGAGGCGTTTGAGCCGGTTGTTCCGGTTGATCACCCGGCGGTAGAGATCATTCAGGTCCGAAGTGGCAAAGCGTCCACCCTCGAGAGGAACGAGGGGGCGGAGTTCCGGCGGAATGACGGGAATCACATCGAGGATCATCCATTCCGGACGGTTGTCGGAATGCCGGAAGGCTTCCACGACCTTCAGCCGCTTGATCATCTTCGCCTTGATCGCCTTCGACTTGACCGTCTTCTCCCCTTCACGGAGTTCTTCGGAAAGTTGATCAAGATCAATCCGGGAGAGGGCTTCTTTGATGACCTCGGCGCCGATCCCGGCCGTAAAGCTCTCGCCGTATTCCTCCAGGGCATTCCTGTATTGTTCTTCGGTCAGGACCGTCATCGGTTTCAAGGGGGTGTTCCCCTCGTCAATGACCAGGTAGGACTCAAAATAGAGGACCTTCTCCAGATCCTTCAGGGTCAGGTTCAGCAGATGCCCGATCCGGCTCGGCAGGGCCTTGAAAAACCAGACATGAGAAACGGGACAGGCCAGTTCGATATGGCCCAGCCGTTCCCGGCGGACCTTCGACTGGATCACCTCCACACCGCACTTGTCACAGATGACGCCGCGGTGTTTCATTCGTTTGTATTTCCCGCAGGTACATTCCCAGTCCTTGGTCGGCCCGAAAATCTTGGCACAGAAAAGACCGTCCCGCTCCGGCTTGAAGGTCCGGTAGTTGATCGTCTCCGGTTTTTTTACCTCCCCGTGCGACCAGGAGCGGATCTTGTCCGGTGAGGCGATCCCGATCCGGATCTGCTCAAAACTGACCGTGCTCTTCGGCTTCTCAAACAGGTTCATCAATTCTTTCAATGCACTTCCTCCCAAACATGCAGGGACCGACCCCCGGAACCTTCCGCCGCCCTGCCCCCTGATTAAAGGCCGACGCATCATGTCCCGATTCCCGGAGCCCTGCCGTTTAAATGAGTTCTACGTCGAGGCAGAGGCTCTGCAGCTCCTTCACAAGGACGTTGAAGGATTCCGGGAGACCCGATTCCAAGGTATTTTGTCCCTTGACAATCGATTCATAAATCCGGGTCCGGCCGGGAACATCATCCGATTTCACAGTGAGAAATTCCTGCAGGGTGTGGGCGGCCCCATAGGCCTCCAACGCCCAGACCTCCATCTCTCCCAATCGCTGCCCGCCGAATTGTGCCTTCCCTCCCAGAGGCTGCTGCGTCACCAGGGAGTAGGGACCGATTGACCGGGCATGGAGTTTGTCGTCCACCAGGTGGTGCAGTTTGATGATATACATGCAGCCGACGGTGACCTCCTGATCAAAGGGCTCTCCCGTCTTCCCGTCATAGAGGAGAGTCTGGCCCCGTTCCGGCAGATTCGCCTCCCGAAGCAATGCCTTGATCTCCGTCTCCGTAGCCCCGTCGAAGACCGGTGTTGCAATATGAATCCCCAGGGCCTTCGCCGCCCATCCGAGATGGGTCTCCAGTACCTGGCCGATGTTCATACGGGAAGGCACACCCAGGGGATTCAAGACGATATCCACCGGCGTTCCGTCGGGCAGATAGGGCATATCTTCCACCGGCAGGATTTTCGAGACCACCCCCTTGTTCCCATGACGACCGGCCATCTTGTCACCCACCGAGAGGCGCCGCTTCATCGCTACATAGACCTTGACCATCTTGATCACACCCGGAGGGAGTTCATCCCCCTTCCGGACGCGGTTTATTTTTTCATCATAGTACCCGTGAACATCGTCCAGGCTGCGCCGGTATCCATCTTCCAGCTCTTCAAGCTTCTCGTTCAAACTGTCATCCGCCGCCACCTCAATCCCGCCGAATACCTTCAGAGGAAGCGACTCGATCAGATCAGCCGACAGACTTCCGCCCTTCTTTACCAGGACCTTTCCGGACGCTTCATCCCGAATCGACTCCCGGACCTTGTAACCGACCAGGAGGCTCCGTTTCCGGGAAAGATGCTCTTCCTCAATAATCCGCAGTTCCTCCTCATAATCCTTTCGTATCCGCTCGATCTCCTCATTCTCGATACTGAGAGCCCGTTCGTCCTTCTCGACTCCCCGACGGACAAAAACTTTTACATCCACAACCGTTCCTGCAATGCCAGGCGGCACTTTGAGAGAGGCATCCCGGACATCACCGGCCTTCTCTCCGAAGATGGCCCGGAGCAGTTTTTCTTCCGGTGTCAACTGGGTCTCCCCCTTGGGGGTCACTTTTCCTACGAGAATATCCCCGTGCTTGACCTCCGCCCCGACACGAATAATTCCACTCTCATCAAGATTTCTGAGCGCCTCTTCACTGACATTGGGAATATCCCGCGTCACATCCTCCTGCCCCAGTTTCGTGTCCCGGGCTTCAATAGAGAACTCTTCAATATGGATCGAGGTGAAACGATCCTCCCGAACCACTTCCTCACTGATCAGGATCGCATCTTCATAGTTGTACCCGCGCCAGGGCATGAAGGCTACGAGGGCATTCTGTCCCAGGGCCAGTTCTCCCTGTTCGGTTGCGGGACCATCGGCGATAATCTGCCCCTGTGCAACGCGATCGCCCTTCTTGACAATCGGTTTCTGGTTGATACAGGTATTCTGGTTGGAACGTTTGTACTTCAGAAGATTATAGATGTCGAGACGGCTCGTCCCCACGCTCTCTTTTCCTTTTTTCTCCCTGATCGTCTTGACGACGATCTTCTCGGCATCGACATAGTCGACGACCCCGCTCCGCCGGGCAATGGAAACCGCACCGGAATCACGGGCCACAATCGCCTCCATCCCGGTCCCGACGATTGGTGCTTCCGTCTTGAGGAGGGGCACGGCCTGACGCTGCATATTGGATCCCATGAGAGCACGGTTGGCATCATCATGTTCCAGAAAGGGAATCAACGACGTGGCCACACTGACCATCTGTTTCGGAGAAACATCCATATAATCGATCTGTTCCGGAGGAACCATGAGGAAATCACCTTTGGACCGAGCAGAGACCAGTTCCACGGAGATCTTCCCATCTTCGTCCAGGGGGGTATTGGCCTGAGCAATCACATACTTCTCTCCTTCGAGAGCCGTCAGGTAATCGACCTGGCTGGTGGCTCTTCCCTCTACCACCTTCCGAAAGGGCGCTTCAATAAACCCATAATCACTGACCCGTGCATAGGTGGAGAGCGAAGTGATAAGCCCGATGTTCGGACCTTCCGGCGTCTCAATCGGGCAAATCCGGCCGTAGTGCGTCGGGTGAACGTCACGGACGGCAAACCCCGCCCGTTCCCGGGTCAACCCTCCCGGCCCAAGGGCGGAAAGTCTTCGTTTGTGAGTAATCTCGGAGAGGGGGTTCGTCTGATCCATAAACTGGGAAAGCTGGCTGCTCCCGAAGAACTCTTTGATTGCGGCCGAAACCGGTTTGGCATTGATCAGCGTTTTCGGCAGAACCGTTTCGGAATCCTGAAGGTTCATCCGTTCCCGAATCGTCCGTTCCATCCGGACCAGCCCGATTCGGATCTGGTTCTCCAGGAGTTCTCCCACGGAGCGGACCCGCCGGTTTCCGAGGTGATCAATATCATCCACGGAGACCACGCCGTTTTTCAGGTCAATCAGGTGTTTGACCGTCCCGATGATATCCTCCTTGGTCAGGGTCCGGGTCGTCATGGGGATATCGAAACCAAGTTTGTGGTTCATCTTCAGACGTCCGACCGGGGAAAGATCGTAGCGGCGAGGATTAAAGAAAAGATTATGAAAGAGGTCGCGGGCCGTATCGAGCGTCGGCGGCTCACCGGGACGCATCCGCTTGTAGATTTCGATCATCGCCTCCTGGGGGGTGGAAATCTTGTCATGGGCGAGGGTATCCCTGAGAGCCGAACTGGCATGAACGTTGTCCATGAAGAGGAGTTCAAACTCCCGGACGTTCTTCTCCAGCAACAAACCGACCGTCTCCTCCGTCAGCTCCGTATTCCCCTCCACAAGGACTTCGCCGGTCCCGGGGTCGACGATATCACCCAGTACGACACGGCCGACCAGTTCTTCCGGAGTCACCTTGATCTCTTTGAGTCCCGATTCCGTAATCCGCTTCAGGGCGATCTTCGTAAACTTGTGTCCTTCCTTGACCAGGATCTTCCGGGTCCCCGGAGCATAGATATTGGAGGTCGAGGTCGTCCCCTTCAGGGTATCCGGGTTGACCTCTTTTACCAAAACCCGTTTCTCACCCACATGAAATTTCTCCACATGGTAATAGATCCGCAGCAACTCCTCGGTACTGTATTCCAACGCCCGGAGGAGAATGGTAGCCGGCAGTTTCCGTCTCCGGTCGATCCGGACATAGAGGAGATCTTTGGCATCGAATTCAAAATCGAGCCATGAGCCTCGATAGGGAATAATCCGGGCTGTATAGAGATACTTGTCCGGGGAGGCCGCCTTCCCTTTGTCGTGACTGAAAAAAGCCCCCGGCGATCGGTGCAACTGGGTCACGATCACCCGTTCCGTCCCGTTAATGATAAAGGTCCCGTTGGGTGTCATCAGGGGGATCTCCCCCATGTAGACCTCCTGTTCCTTGATGTCCCGGACCGACTTGCTCCCCTCCCCCTCTTCCGGCAGGTCGTAAACAATCAGCCGGACGCGAACCCGCAGAGGGGCCGCATAATTCGTTCCCCGCTGAAGACACTCCAGGATGTCGTATTTGGGCTCCCCCAGAGAGTAATCGACGAATTCCAGAGAGAGGGTCTCGTTGAAATCGGAGATGGGAAAGACACTCTCAAAGGCCGCCTGAAGACCGGTAGCCTCCCGTTTGTCCGAAGAGAGATGATCCTGCAAAAAAAGACTGTAGGAACGTTTCTGGACCTCAATCAAATCCGGAACATCCATGGCCGCCGGAATCTTGGAAAAATTCCTTCGGACCCGGAGACTCGGTTTGCTAATCTTTGGCATGGGGGACTCCTAATCAATGAAAGTTACATTCTATCTTTTCAACGTCCCTGTTGAATCGCTGCGCAATCTTTCCTGGAAGTATCGGACGATGGATTAATCGCTGTATCCTCTATTGCGGGAAGCCTGTTGTTCCGTTGACAAACACCGAACATCTCAGACCTGTAGATCGTTTGAAAGGATGTGAAGTTACAAAACCGGCGAAGCGGCCGGAGCCGCCCCGCCGATCGGAAGTCGTTACTTGATTTCCACGGTTGCACCGGTCGCTTCGAGTTTTTCCTTCAACTCGTCCGCCTCTTCCTTGGTGACACCTTCCTTGACCGCCTTGGGTGCCCCTTCGACCAGCTCTTTGGCCTCTTTCAGGCCCAGCCCGGTAATGGCGCGCACTTCCTTGATAACCTGGATCTTCTTCTCGCCGAAGCTCGCCAGGATGACATCAAAAGCCGTTTTCTCTTCCGCGGCCTCCGCTCCGGGGACGGCCCCAACCGCAGCCACGGCCACCGGCGCCGCTGCGGAGACACCGAACTTCTCTTCGATCTCCTTGACCAGGTCGGAGATCTCCAGCATCGTTGCACTTTCAATAAAGCTCATCACATCTTCTTTGGTTACCGCCATGATCATATCCTCCAAAATTGTTTCCGGCCGGACAGCCGACATCATCTTTGATTTTTTTTTACTTGTTACTTGATGGTCTCGTAAAAAGTCACGAAGCCCTTCGACAGGCTCAGGGCGAACGGTGTAAGTTATTGATATTCCGTTCGTGTGGTTCGGCAAGCTCACCATGCTCGGAAGCCTGTCGAACCATGAACGGAATCCGGAACCGGAAAACGACTTTTTACGACTTCATCTTACTTGCAAGACAGCCTTTTTGCCGGGCCGTTGTATGTTATGCTGCTTTTTGATCTTTTACAGCATTCAACACACCCGCCAGATCCCTGATCGGTGCAGCGAGCACCGTGGCAAAACCGGTCACCGGGGCCTGCAGAACCCGCAGGAACATGCCGAGCAGCTCGTCCCGTGACGGGAGCAGAGCAATCCGCTTAATTTCATCCCGGCTCAGAAGGTTCCCATCCATGGTTCCCGCCAGGATCTCCAGCTTCTTGAAATCCTTGAGTGCATTGTTTAAAATCTTCGCAGGCGCCACGACATCATCGTAGCTCAAGGCAATGGCGGTCGGTCCCGAGAAATGATCCCGGAGGGACTCCAGAGAGGTCCCTTCGGATGCAATCCTGGCCAGATTGTTCTTAATGACCCGATACTCCACCGAGACGTCCCGAAGCCTTCTGCGAAGATCGGTCATCTCGGCAACCGTCATTCCACGATAGCCCGTCAAAATACCGATCCTGGCTTTTGAAAACTTTTCCCGAACCCGGGTTACGACTTCTTCTTTTTCCGTTCGATTCAACGATTCTTCCTCCTTTCCTCTTAATCTGTTCACAGACCGATCTTAATGATGCGATCTATATGCCTGTGCATCAGTCAGAGGACAGAACCGGATTCCGCGCATTACAGCGAAGCTGCTTCTGTCTGCCTCGGCAGGCCGGATGAATCCCATTAAGAAACCTCTTCGGATCTCACCTGCTGTCTCTGACAGTATTTTTTTTTGGAGGCACGGCACTTGTGCCGTGCCTCCAAAAAAAATCAACTGAAGGAATTTGCAATTTCTATCGTATCAATCTTAATCCCGGGTCCCATGGTCGTGGAAATGACCACACCCTTCATGTACTGCCCCTTGGCACTCGACGGTTTCAGTTTGTAGAGGATTTCAAAAAGAGCCCCTGCATTTTCATAGAGTTTTTGCGCATCAAAGGAGACCTTCCCGATGGCGGCATGAATAATCCCGGCTTTTTCGGTGCGAAACTCAATCTTCCCCGCCTTGATCTCCTGGATCGTGCGTGCAAGGTCGAAGGTCACCGTCCCTAATTTCGGATTCGGCATCAACCCGCGGGGACCGAGAATTCTGCCGAGGGGACCGACAACACCCATCATGTCCGGGGTGGCAATAATACGATCAAATTCGAGCCACCCTTCCTTAATCCTGGCCGCCAGATCTTCCGCACCCACGTAATCCGCCCCCGCATCGCCGGCTTCCTTTTCCTTTTCTCCCTTGGCGAAGACAAGAACCCGCGTCGTCTTCCCCGTCCCGTGCGGCAATGCAACCGCCCCCCGGACCATCTGATCGGAATGTTTCGGATTGACGCCCAACCGGACGGCAACATCAACACTCTCGTCGAAGGCAGCCCGTTTCGTCTCCCGAACAAGTTCCAAGGCCTCTTTTAAAGGATAAGCCTTCCCCTGCTCCACCTTTTCCCGGACCGCATCCATTTTTTTCCCTTGTTTGCTCATCTCTATATACTCCTATCCTACCTCGATGCCCATGTTTCGGGCGGTTCCTTCAATGATCCGCATCGCCCCTTCAATATCGTTGGCGTTCAGGTCGGGCATTTTCAACTCGGCAATCTTCCGGATCTCGTCACGACTCACCTTCGCCACCTTCTTGATATGGGGTTCTCCCGACCCCTTGTCGACCCCGGCCTTCAACAGGACCGCCGCCGGAGGCGTTTTGGTAATGAACGAAAAAGTCCGGTCGGCATAGACGGAGATTTCAACGGGAATAATCATCCCCGGCTGATCCTGCGTCTTGGCATTAAAAGCCTTGCAGAACTCCATGATGTTGACCCCATGTTGGCCCAGGGCAGGGCCGACAGGCGGGGAGGGATTGGCCGCTCCGGCCGGGACCTGTAGCTTGATCTTTCCAATCACTTCCTTTGCCATTGCCTTATTTCTCCTTCTCTACCTGCAGAAATTCCAGCTCCACAGGCGTGGCACGACCGAAGATGCTGACCATCACCCGCAGCCTTCCCTGATCGGGGTGGACCTCCTCCACCGTTCCGTTGAAATTCACAAAAGGACCATCGACAATCCGCACCGTCTCCCCTTCCTCGAAAGAACTCTTTGAGGCGGTCCGGACCGTTCCGGTATCCATCTGATGCAGGACCTCCTGCATCTCTCCCTCGTTCAAGGGGGTTGGATGCTTGGTCCCCCCGAGAAAACCGGTCACCTTGGGCGTCCCGTTGATCAGGTGCCAGGTCTCATCGGTTACCGTCATCTTAACCAGAATATAACCGGGGAAAAATTTCCTCGATGACTTGCGCCGTTTGCCGTCCCGGAGTTCCGTCACCTCTTCCGTGGGAATGATTACCTCGGAGATCTTCTCTTCCCATCCCAGGGACTCCACCTTCTTGAGGATATGCTCCTTGACCTTCCCTTCAAATCCCGAATAGGTATGTACGACATACCACTGATTCTCCATGAACACTCCAATATATGACGGCTTCGTAAAAGTCCATCCCTGCCGTTGAATACCCGGTCTTTCCCAGTCCCTCAACCTGCGGTGCACCCACTAACCGAGAACGAAATGGATCATTTTAGATAAAAAGAAATCGATCACACCAAAATAGATCGCAATCGCAATGACCGTCAGGATGACCACCACCGTCGATCCCTTCGTCTGGCTCATCGTCGGCCAGGTCACCTTCTTCATCTCGATCTTGACATCATCCAGAAATGTTCGAATATTTCCAAACACGGATCACCCTCTATAGGAAAAACAGGGAGAGCCCTCATGACTCTCACATCGGTTACTGGCAGGCCAGGAGGGATTCGAACCCCCAACACCCGGATTTGGAGTCCGGTGCTCTACCGTTAGAGCTACTGGCCTTCCGGATCCTGCATCACAGCGCCCGCTACTTTTTGCCTTCCTTGTGCAGGGTATGGCTCCTGCAGAAACGGCAGTACTTCTTAAATTCTAGCTTCTGCGGTGTACTCTTCTTGTTTTTCGTCGTTGTGTAATTCCGCTGTTTGCACTCGCTGCAAACCAGAGTAATGATATCTCGCATGCAATTCCTCAGTTCTTCCCGCCGCTCTCCAGACCGGGGAGGGCCTCCATCAACACTTTCAGACGGTTCCGTGACGCTGCCGTCGGCCCTTTATTCGATAATTTCGCTGATGACGCCGGCACCGACGGTCCGTCCCCCTTCACGGATGGCGAAGCGAAGTTCCTTCTCCATCGCAATC